>JAHDFT010000379.1 GCA_020628015.1 Bacteroidota bacterium | reverse complement strand
ACCTAACATCAATAATTTAATTTAAAGCCCTTGAAACCCTCACAGGCACCCCATTAAAAGCCGCATTACCTGTCAATGGATCAATCAAAAGATGATCCGTCAAATCATTAATACTCACCCCAGCATAGCGATTGGCAACACTCATTTGAGTATTTTCTCGATTATGACCCCAACCATGTGGAATACTCACCACACCTTCCATGATTTCATCAGAAATTTCTGCCTTAATCACTATAGACCCAATCCTTGATGTAGCAATAACGAGTTGATTATTTGATATATCCAAAGCCTCCGCATCTTTAGGATGCATCAACAAAGTACAGCGATTCCGCCCCTTAACCAAACGATGACTATTGTGCATCCACGAATTATTAGAGCGAAGATGTCGCCGACCAATTAGAGCCAAAGGGAAGTCATTGTCAGTTTGATTGTCAGAAAAAAAGGTAGTCGCAACCCTATCGGTATCTTCTACAAAAGCTGTTGGAGCCAATTGAATCCGTTTATCTGTAGTAAATAAACGCTGAGGCAAGCAAGGCTGTAAAGGCCCTAAATCAATACCATGTGGATTTTTCTTCAAGGCCTCTAAGGAAACACCTTTTGAACTATAAGTACCCATTTGTAGACCGAATTGCAAGATCATTTCAGGAGACATCCCTCCATTCGGGGCTGTTCCTGTCATCCGTTTAACCAATTCTGTAAAAATCTCCCAATCATGTCGTTGATCCGCTGTTTTTTCAAATAGAGGAGCCGAATATTTAGCCGAATTGCGAATCGCCAATATATGGAAGACCAAATCATAATGCATGGTTTCTAGTCCTGTCGTTGGTGGTAAAATGATATTGGCGTGGCGAGTGGTTTCATTGAGGTAAATGTCAATAGACACCATAAAATCCATTTGCTCCAAAGCTTGATCCAATTGTTTCCCATTCGGTGTAGATAAAACAGGATTACCAGCAATAGTCACCATGCCCTTAATAGAAGAATCGGCTTCTAGCATATCCTCAGCCATAGTTGATACAGGCAATTCTCCTGCAAATTCTACTAATTGCCGCACATCACTTGTCCAACGACCCATTTTCCCCTTTCTACCCATCATCGCAGTCTGGGCAACGGTATCAATGGCAGGTTGAGAAAACATCATGCCGCCTGCTCGGTCAAAATTACCCGTCACAATATTCAAAGCATTCACCAGCCATTGGCACAAACCACCAAATGCCTGTGTAGAAACGCCCAATCGACCATAGCAAACAGCCGATTCTGCCTCACAAAACTCCTTCGTTAATTGCACAATATCAGTCACAGCAATACCCACTAAATCCGCTACTTTTTCAGGAGCATAATCACTAACCAGATTTTTTAAATCCTCCACACCATCAGTAAAATCTGCTAGGTGCCTCAAATTATCCCAATCTTCCCTAAATACAGTATGAATCATCGCCAATAATAGCAAGACATCCCGACCAGGTGGAATAAAGTAATGAGCATCTGCCTTTTTAGCTGTTTCCGTTTTTCTAGGATCAATAAGCACAATTTTTCCACCCCTTTTTTGAATGGCTTTCAAGCGATTCGCCATATCAGGAGCCGACATAATACTACCATTAGATACTAATGGATTTCCACCAAAAATCAGGAGAAAATCTGTTCGGTCAATGTCTGGTACAGGGAGAAGAAAATAATGACCAAACATGAGCAAGCCAGCGAAATGATGTGGGAGTTGATCGGCAGAAGTCGCTGAATAACGATATTTCGTCCGAAGACTCCGCACAAAATCAGGTCCGAAAAGCATAGACCCTACATTATGCACATTGGGATTTCCTTGATAAACCGCAATCGAATCTCGACCATATTTTTCCTTAATTTGCTGTAATCCATTGACAACTTCCTCATAAGCCTGTTCCCAACTAATCTCCACCCAACCATCATCCGTCCGTTTGACTGGTTGCTTCAAACGATCTGGATCTTCATAAATATCTTTCAGGGCAACCGCTTTAGGGCAAATATGGCCTCTACTAAAAGGATCTGCTTGATCACCTCTAATATCAAGAACAGTTTGATTTTCATACTGAATCACCAAACCACACATAGCTTCACAAAGATTACAGGTTCGATAATGGGTCGGCATAAGGTAACAATTTAATGAATGATGGATAATAGCTGTCAAATAAGTGTGACCAATAACATTACTTCATGGTCAAAAAAGTACAAATGGTGGAAAGTAAGCAAATATATTTTGCCACCATGACTTGATAGCAATTTAATAATAATTTCTTATCTTGGTAGAGTGAAGATTTTATTTCTTATTGGAATAAAGAAATTACAGTATTTATATTTGTTTGTATAATTGTTAAATGCTGTTTTTTCAAATTTATAAGCACTTAATTTTAATTAAAAAATAAAAGAATTATGGGAATTTTATCATGGATACTATTTGGGCTAATTGCAGGAGCATTAGCAAAATGGATCATGCCAGGTGAAGATCCAGGGGGATGGATCGTAACTATATTAATCGGTATTGCTGGAGCTTTCTTAGGAGGCTTTATCGGTACAATGATTGGACTAGGAGATGTTACTGGCTTTGATTTCAGAAGCTTATTACTAGCAATAGGAGGAGCTTTATTATTGCTATTTGCTTATCGTAAGTTTGCTGCAAGGTAAAGTAATTGATATTACGTAATACACAAAGTATTTGGGAGCTATTCTAGGTGTCTACACCTGATAATAGCTCCCAAACTTTATTTAGAACAGTATATTAAGTCTATTTTAATGCGCTTCCAACCAATTCTGCCCTGTATTCGCCTCCACAACAAGCGGTACTTGTACATGAGGCATCGCATTCGACATTTTATCAATCACCAATGCCTGCATTTCCTCCAATTCTGGCTTAAACACATCAAAAACCAATTCATCATGCACCTGTAGCAACATTTTGGATTTCAATTCTCGCTTTTGCATCTCTTTGTACACATCAATCATCGCCAATTTAATCAAATCAGCAGCCGAACCTTGAATCGGAGTATTAATCGCATTACGCTCCGCAAATCCTCTCACCGTTCGATTTGCAGAATTAATATCCTTCAAATAGCGACGACGACCTAGAATCGTTTCTGCATAACCATTCTCCTTCGCCTTTTCCACCGCATCTACCATAAACTGTTTAATACCAGCATATTGTTTAAAGTATTCCTCAATAATCTTTTTCGCCTCAGTTCGACTAATATTGATTCTTTGGGAAAGTCCAAAAGCAGTAATGCCATAAATGATTCCAAAATTGACCGTCTTAGCATGGCGACGCATTGTTGGCGTAACCTCCTCCATCGCTACTTGATATACCCTTGCTGCCGTAGCCTTGTGAATGTCTTCTCCTGAATGAAAAGCCGCCAACATATTCGTGTCCTTACTCAATTCTGCCATCAAACGCAACTCTACTTGTGAGTAATCGGCAGCGAGTAGGATGTGGTTCTCATCTCTAGGAATAAAGGCTTTACGAATTTTACGTCCTCGCTCTGTACGAATCGGAATATTTTGCAAATTCGGATCTGCTGAACTCAAGCGTCCCGTAGCTGCAATCGCTTGATTAAAAGTCGTGTGAATGCGTTTGGTTTTAGGATTAATAAGCGTTGGTAAAGCATCTATATAGGTACTTTTCAGCTTTTTGAGTTCCCGATAATTGAGGATGTCATTAAGGATAGGATAATCCCCTTTACTAGCAATTTTAACCAAATTTTCCTCATTAGTAGAATACTGACCCGTTTTGGTCTTTTTTCCACTATAAGGAATGCCCATTTTTTCAAATAAAACCTCTCCCAATTGTCTAGGAGAATTGAGATTAAAGGTGACATTGGCTGCTCCATAAATGCGAGTTTCCATATCGGTCAACTCCTTACCCAATTCCTCCGAATAATTTTTAAGAAAATCTACATCCACATTAATGCCTTCAAATTCCATTGCTGCCAATACAGGCACAACAGGCATTTCTACCTTGTGATATAAATTACTAATTTCTGGTTTTGCAATAATCGGTTGGAAAGATTCATAGAGTTGGAAGGTAATATCAGCATCTTCCGAAGCATACTTACTCACCTTTTCCACAGGAACCTGACGCATCGAAAGCTGTTTCTTGCCTTTTTTACCTATTAGTGTGGTAATAGAAACAGGGCTATAATTCAAATAAGTCTCTGCTAGTATATCCATATTATGCCGCATATTTGGCTCAATCAAATAATGGGCAAGCATGGTATCGTGCAGGGTACCTTTTATTTTTACATCATACCATTTCAAGACCAAAATATCGTATTTAATATTTTGACCAATTTTAGCAATATTTTCCGCCTCAAAGAAAGGACTAAATTCATCTAAAATGGCTAATGTCTCCGTTCTATCTTCTGGTACAGGAACGTAAAATCCTGTTCCTTTTTTCCATGAAAAAGACATACCAACCAATTCCGCATTATTGGCATCAACCGAAGTCGTTTCTGTATCAAAGCAAACTAAGGCCTGAGCAAGTAATTGATTGACTAGGCTTTGCCGTTTTTCTGGGGTATCCATGAGTTGGTAATCATGGGGGGTATTGTCAATATTTCTACCCTTATCTACTTCTACAGCTTGTAATAAAGCTTGGTTATTGGCATTCGCTGCTTGTGGTGGTGGAGCAAATAAATCCAATTGACCAACAACAGGGCCAGCAGGCGTACTTGCTTGATTAATTTGAAAATCATCACCTAGTACTCGCTTTCCTATTGTGCGGAACTCTAATTCTACAAATAAATCTGTCAATAAGGATTTGTCTATCTCTTCAATAATATAAGTATCAGGCTCATAAGGAATCGGCACATCACAAATGATCGTGGCTAGTTTTTTGGAAATAATGGCCATTTCTCGGTCATTCTCCACCTTTATCCTCAATTTTCCTTTGATTTTATCCGTATTTTCAAGCATATTTTCCATGCTTCCAAACTGCTTGAGCAATTTAACCGCCGTTTTTTCTCCAACACCCTTAATTCCAGGAATATTATCTACCGCATCACCCATCATCCCCAGTATATCAATCACCTGATCCACTCGCTCAATATCCCATTTTTTCAAAATTTCAGGCACACCCATAATCTCCCGACTCCTTTTTTGATAACTTGGCTTGTACATAAAAATTTTATCACTCACCAATTGACCATAATCCTTATCTGGTGTCACCATATAGACCTCAAAACCGTCTTTTTCCGCTTGCTTGGCTAGTGTACCAATGACATCATCTGCCTCAAAGCCTGGTGCTTCAATTTGTGGAATGCGAAAGCCATCCAATATTTTGCGGATATAGGGTAAAGATTTACGAATGTCCTCTGGCATTTCTTCTCGATTCGCCTTATAGAATTCAAACTCCTCTACTCGTCCAGTTGGACCAGGTGTATCAAAGCAAACCGCTAAGTGAGTAGGCTTGACTTCCTCTTTATGTAATAAATCAT
>JAHDFT010000378.1:2013-5463 GCA_020628015.1 Bacteroidota bacterium | reverse complement strand
TAGGGGTAAATTTATCAATCAAAATGGTACAATTATTTTTTGACTGTTCCTTATACAGTACTAGTAGTATTTCCTACCTAAATAGGAAAGCAAAATACTGTTTATCAATGTTATTATTACATCCTAAAATTTACATTAAAAATCAATTAAGATGTAATAGCTTCGCTCATAATGAGCATCTTTATTGTAAAAGCTTCTCTTTGTTCATATATATGAAGAGAAGCTTTTGCTTTTTATTTCTAATAGATTCATTGCTATTTCTCTTAGTAAGTACATCGTAAACTAAGTGATGATTAATCCCTTCACGACTCTTGCTTTTTCCTTCATCAAGCAAGCAAAACCTAAGCAATAATGTCAAACGAGACACCAAAAAAATTGAGCTGGTTAGAACGGCTTAAATTACAACAACAGCAAAAAGAAGCTGCTGAAGCAGAAGCGCGTCATTCTTTGGCTGTTGAGGCAGATCAAACAACTGTTGTAGAAGAAAAGGTGGAAACGATTATTGAACAGGTTCCAGAACCACCTGTAGTAGAAGAAAAGATAGAAAAAGTCATTGAACAGGTTCCAGAACCACCTGTAGTAGAAGAAAAGATAGAAAAAGTCATTGAGAAAGTTTCTGAAGCCCCCCCTGTTGTAGAGGAAGAAACTAAGGCACCAGCTAAAAATAGTTTCTTAGAGAAATTAATGGCTAAAGAAAAAGAAGAAGGTTTTGAAAGTTATGCGACTAGTCATGAAGAAGAAATAGTATCAGAGTCAGAAGAAGTTGTTATTGAACCTGAACCAGAGCCAGAGCCAGAACCCGAAGCAGAACCTGAAGAAAATAAAGGAGGTTTCTTCTCTAAATTTCTTGGTCGTTCTAAAAATAAAGAGGAGTTAAAAGAGGATTTGGATCAAGGACTGAAGAAGAGTAATGACAGCATCTTTGCCAAACTGAGTAAAGCGGTTGCTGGTCGGACAGAAATTGACATTGATGTACTAGATGATATTGAACAAGCATTAGTAGAGTCTGATATTAATATTGATACCACGATTAAAATTATCGAAAGGCTGGAAGCTAGAGCTGCAACGGATAAATATGTGAGTGTCAAGGAGGTATATAGCATGTTGAGTGAGGAAATTATCGACTTACTAACCGAAAATAACACTCCTGATTATACCGACTTTAGCCCACCAGATACAGGTGATTTACCTTATGTATTATTGGTTGTTGGGGTTAATGGTGTAGGAAAGACAACGACTATTGGTAAACTAGCTTATCAATTTAAAAAACAAGGAAAATCTGTTGTACTAGGTGCTGCCGATACCTTTAGAGCTGCGGCTGTAGAACAATTAACCATCTGGTCGGAACGTGTTGATGTACCGATTGTCAAGCAAGGGATGGGTTCTGATCCTGCGGCGGTTGCTTTTGATACTGCTCAATCTGCTCACTCTAAAGATTTCGACATCGCCATCATTGATACTGCTGGACGTTTGCACAATAAAAAGCACTTGATGGATGAATTATCAAAAATCAAGCGAGTGATGAAAAAGGTACATCCAGACTATCCACATGATGTCCTATTGGTCTTAGATGGCTCGACGGGTCAAAATGCCTTAATGCAAGCAGATGCATTTACCAAAGCCACAGAAGTCACCTCCATCGCAGTCACCAAATTGGATGGTACTGCTAAAGGTGGAGCCGTTATTGCTATCGCAGATCAATTTAAAGTACCGATTAAGTATATAGGTGTTGGTGAAGGAATGGAGCATTTGCAGGTGTTTAATAAAAAAGAATTTGTAGATAGTTTGTTTAAAAGATAAAAACACATGCATACCAAAAAGGACACAAAACCAAATAAAGTCAATGTCGTTACACTAGGTTGCTCCAAAAACTTGGTTGATTCAGAAGTATTGATGCAGCAGTTGAAAGGAAATGGCATGGAGGTCGCACATGAAAAAGGGGAAGATGCCAATATTGTGGTGGTCAATACTTGTGGCTTTATTGATGTGGCCAAACAAGAATCTATTGATACCATTTTAAATTTTGCGGCAGCCAAAACGGAAGGCGAAATAGAAAAGCTTTACGTTACAGGATGCTTGTCGCAGCGTTATAAAGATGACCTAGAAAAAGAAATTCCAGAGGTAGACGCTTACTTTGGGACTTTAGACCTACCATTTTTGCTAGAGGAATTAGGTGCCGATTACCAACACGAATTAATCGGAGAAAGAACGCTACTCACCACTCCTCAACACTATGCTTATTTAAAAATATCAGAAGGTTGTAACCGTACTTGTGCCTTCTGTGCCATCCCTTTAATGCGAGGCAAGCATGTATCAAAAAGCATTGAGCAATTGGTTTTGGAGGCAAAGAATTTGGTGAAGAATGGGGTGAAAGAAGTCATTCTTATTGCTCAGGAATTGACCTATTATGGTCTCGATATTTATAAAGAAAAAGCTCTTTCCAAACTGCTTTACGCCCTCAATGAGGTTGAAGGATTGAGCTGGATTCGCTTGCATTATGCTTATCCTTATCAATTTCCATTGGATGTTTTACAAGCCATGAATGATTGTGAAAAGGTTTGTAATTATTTGGATATTCCGCTACAACATATTAGTGATCCTGTGCTTAAAAATATGCGTCGCTTGATTACAGAGCAACAGACTTATGAGCTAGTTGACCAAATCCGCTCCCAAGTTCCAGATATTACCCTTCGTACCACCATGTTAGTCGGTTTTCCTAAAGAAACGGATGCCGATATTGAAGCTTTAGCTCGCTTTATCGAAAAAACTCGCTTTGATCGCTTAGGCGTTTTCCAATATTCGCATGAGGAAAATACCTTTGCTGGTCAAAATTATGCGGATGATATTCCTGCCTTGATCAAGCAGCAGCGACATGATTATATTATGGGCATTCAAGAGGAAATTTCTTTCGATATTAATCAGCAAAAAGTAGGACAGGTCTACCCTACCCTATTTGACCGCAAGGAAGGGGAATTCTTTGTTGGTCGGACGGAGGGAGATTCTCCTGAAGTGGATAATGAAGTGTTGGTGAATGCCAAGGACAATTATGTTCGGATGGGTGATTTTGCGCCTGTGCGTATTTTAAAGGCGGAGTCTTATGATTTGTATGGGGAAATTGTGTTGGATAATTAATGGTGGAGCTGTTTTTGAAAAGAATTAAGCGTTAAACATTAAGAAATTAAGGAAGAATTAAGATCATTAAGAGGTAAAAAGCTTTGGTAATAACAAAATATTCCCTCTATTTTTAGTCCGAAAGCGATGACTTTTTCCTAGCTTCTTGTAGTTGCTTTCGTTTATTACTATCCTTTACTCCTTCATAATCATAAGGACAATGTTTACAGCCATTTCCACAGCAAAAGCCTCTTTCTTTGAGGTATTTTCCAGTAAAAACGTATAGTCCTTGATCGTTGATGTAGTAATCAATATTTTTGATTAATGACATGTACTATT
>JAHDFT010000378.1:0-1913 GCA_020628015.1 Bacteroidota bacterium | reverse complement strand
AAATCCCATATATCCTTCCAACATAATTACTAGGAGTCAACTGTCGCAATTCTTCCTTAACCGCCTCTGACACCGCTAAATCCTCAATAAACTGCTTGATTAGGTTGAATGTAATCTTTTCATTCTTTCTAGTTAACGCTTTCAATGCCTCATAAGGTTTAGGATAGCCCTCTCGCCTCAAAATCGTTTGAATCGGCTCGGCTAAGACTTCCCAATGATTGTCCAAATCTGCTGCTAAAACTGCTTCATTAAGTGTCAACTTATCCATTCCTTTTTGGACACTTTTAAAGGCAATCAAAGTATGAGCAAAGGCAACTCCAATATTTCGAAGGACAGTTGAATCACTTAGATCTCTTTGTAGCCTAGAAATTGGTAATTTGGTAGACAAAAAATCAAGTAAAGCATTTGCCAAGCCTAAATTCCCCTCCGCATTTTCAAAATCAATTGGATTGACCTTATGTGGCATCGTCGAAGAACCCACTTCTCCCTCTTTAATTTTTTGTTTAAAATAATCCATTGAAATATAAGTCCAAATATCCCTACAGAAATCAATTAGAATGATATTGATTCTACGCATGACATCAAAAATAGCCGCCAAATTATCATAATGAGCAATTTGTGTGGTATGCTTCAAACGCTGTAAACCCAGCACATTTTCTAGGAAATCATCTCCGAATTGATGCCAGTCTATATCTGGAAAAGCCGCATAATGAGCATTAAAATTCCCAATTGCCCCACCAAACTTCCCATAAATCGGTAATGCTTTGAGCTGCTGGAATTGTCTGTTCAATCGTTCTTCAAAAACTAAGCATTCTTTCCCCAATAAAGTAGGTGAAGCAGGCTGTCCATGTGTTCGAGATAACATGGGAATCTTTTCCCATCTTTTCGCAAAAGATCGAATTTTTTCTATAATTTTTTGTATTTCCTGAAAATAAACCCTATTTAGCGCATCTTTTATAGCTAAGGGAATGGCTGTATTGTTAATATCTTGCGAAGTTAAACCAAAATGGATCCACTCCGTATAATCAGTTAGTTCTAATTGTTCTAAAATTGTTTTCAAAAAATATTCAACCGCCTTTATATCATGATTTGTTGTTCGTTCAATGGCTTTAATCTTTTCTGCCTGAACTATATCAAATCCAGCTATTGTCTCCTTCAATTGAACCAAATGCCCTTCCGAAACATTAACTAAAGTTGGTATTCCTTTTTTGCAAAGGGCAATAAAATAGAGTACTTCTACTTTAAAACGATACTTTATTAAGCCGAATTCTGAAAAAAAAGTACTCAATTCCTGTACTCTTTTGTGATAACGGCCGTCAATAGGAGAAATTGCAGAAAGAGACATAAATACGCTATTTATCAAATATTAAAATAAAAATTATTTTCAAATCTATTGGAAATTGCAAAGGTAAGTAAAGTAAATGTTTTAGTGTTGTTATTTACAAGGAACAAATCTTCAACTAAAGCAGGTATTTATACAAAATAAACTTACTGGCTTTCTTTTTGATTAGAAACATTTAAATTTGTGGTCTTAAAAACTAAAATTTTAGGTTTCTAAGATATTTGGAGATTGATATGATATATCTTTTATTCCAGCCCTGAAAGGGCAAAAGCAATAGCGTAGGGCATCGCCCTACGAATAAACGGAGATATACACTCAGCCCTGAAAGGGCGAAATCCAAACCAAATAATTAGTTGATATATCTAGTATCGAATTAATGTTCAGCTCCTTGTCCACACGGCTTTTGCCCTTTCAGGGCTTATATAGGCTAATCATTTTTCATAGGGCGATGCCCTATGCTAATGATGATGCCCTTTCAGGGCGAAAGAGGATATACCTTCAATTATTTTAGAACTAGAAATCTTAGATTTCTAAGTAATAAAACAAATTAAAAATAATGGTTCTTTGGCAA
>JAHDFT010000377.1 GCA_020628015.1 Bacteroidota bacterium | reverse complement strand
TAATAATGGAAAATAGGGTAGCTTAATGAAATACAATGAACAATAACTATCAACTCCTCATAAGAAAACTAGACCGTTTTATACGAAAATACTATTTCAATAAATTGATCAAAGGTTTATTGATTAGTGTCGGTCTTGTTGTACTTGCCTTTATTCTAATTAATGTCTTAGAATACTTCTTATGGTCTTCCACAACAACTCGAAAAGTCCTTTTTTATGGATTTATCGGTTTGAGTGGGATTACTGCACTATTTGGAGTTATTATTCCACTCTTGCATATCTTTAAGCTGGGTAGGGTGATTAGCCATAAACAGGCCGCAGAGATTATTGGACAGCATTTCAAAAATGTAAAGGATAAATTACTAAATATCCTTCAACTTAAAGATCAAGCCAATCGGCAAGAAGATACAAGTCTGATTGAGGCTAGTATTGATCAAAAAGCCAATGAAATCAAACTGGTTCCTTTCCGTTCTGCGATTGACCTCTCTCAAAATAGCAGCTATCTCAAATATGCTTTGATTCCACTATTATTTCTAGGGGGAATTCTATTTCTTGCTCCTAAAATGATTACGGAAAGTGCAGAGCGTATTATAAATAATGATGTCATTTACGAAAAAGAGGCTCCATTTTCTTTATCTGTAAAAAATACAGACAAATTAGAGGTCATCCAATTTGAAGATATTACCGTTGAAGCGCAAGTAGATGAAGGCAGTCAGTTTATTCCGAATGATGCTTATATTCACATTAATGGTTTTCCTTATAAATTGAATAAAAAGAAAAACAAAGCTTCCCAGTTTTTCTACAAATTTAATAAGCTACAAAAAGACGTTGAATTTTTCTTAGAAGCGGATGGTATCCGTTCAAAGACACATACCATCAAGGTGATTCCAAAACCTGCGATGTTGAGCTTTGATGCCAGCCTAAATTTCCCACCTTATATTGGTAGAAAGAAAGAGGTATTGCGTAATTCAGGAGATATGGTGATTCCTTTAGGTACAAAAGTTACTTGGGGATTTGAGGCACAACATACGGATACGGTAAGGATGAAGTTTGGTAAAAAGAAATTGGTTGATGCTACTCGAAAAAGTGATACTCGATTTGTACACAGTAAACGCTTTTTAGAGAACAGCGATTATATGGTTTTCCTCTCTAATGAGCGCATCAAAAATGCGGATTCAGTAGCCTATGCTATTACTGTCATTCCAGACCTTTTCCCTACAATTTCTGCTGAAGAACGTCGGGATACGGTAGATAATATGGTGATTTATTTTGTAGGAGATGCTACAGATGATTATGGTATAAAGGAAATCAACTTCTTATATAAAATCATTCCAGAAGATGGACTTTCACCTGCCGAATTCCAAAAGCTGCCAATGAAAGTCAATGCTAGTCGTAAGGCCAGTTCTTTTACACATACTTGGGATTTATTGTCTTTGGGGCTAAATTCAGGAGATCGTTTGAGTTATTATTTTGAGGTATGGGATAATGATGGCGTAAATGGCAGTAAATCAGCCAAATCACAAATGATGAGCTATCAATTGCCTAGTATTCGAGATATGGAAGAGGAGGTAATGGAAAATAATGAGGAATTGAAAGAAGATGTGGAAGATATTATTGAGGATGCTCAGGAATTGCGAGAGGAAGTGAAAGAGGTAAAAGATAAATTGATCCAAAAGAAAAATTTAGATTGGGAAGATCGGGAACAAATCCAGAGCTTAATCAAGCAGCATCAACAAATGCAGTCCAAGATTCAGAATGTGAAGGAGAATTACCAAGAGAATATGGAGAAGCAGGATGAATTTAAGGAAATGGATAAGGAGGTGAAAGAAAAGCATGAGAAACTGCAAAAGATGATGGATGAGTTGATGACCGACGAGCTACGAGAATTGATGGAGAAATTACAAGAAATGATGGAGGATATGGAGAAAGAGGATATGATGGAAGAGCTAGAAGATTTTGAAATGACTGATGAACAACTCGAACAGGAATTAGATCGTATGTTGGAGTTATTCAAGCAGTTAGAATTTGAGCAAAAACTACAAGAAACCATTGATAAATTAAACGAATTGGCTGAGGAACAAGAGAAACTATCTGAGGAAACAGAAAAAGATCAGAATGGCTTGCAAGAGGAGAAAAAGAAGCAAGAGAGTTTGAATAAAAAGTTTGATGACATTAAAAAGGATATGGAGGAACTCAGTAAAATGAGTGAGGAGTTGGGTAAAAAAGAGGATGCCCAAAAGGAAACAGAGGAAATGTCTAAAGAGGTAGACCAAAAGCAGGATCAGAGTATGCAAGACATGCAGCAGCAGCAAAAGCAAGAGGCAGGAAAGAACCAAAAGAAAGCAGCTCAGAAAATGCAGGAAATGGCACAGTCTCTACAGATGATGCAAATGATGATGCAACAAGATCAACAGGAAATGGACATGAAAGCCATTCGTCAGTTACTCGAAAACTTGTTGGATTTATCTATGAATCAGGAAGATGTGATGGGAGATATGAGTAAAGTAACCATCAATACCCCTCGTTATGTTGATCTTGTTCAACAACAACATAAGTTAAAGGACGACGCAGTACTGGTGAAGGATAGCTTGGTGGCTTTAAGTAAACGTGTGTTCCAATTGGAAGCTTTCATTACTCGTGAAATTGCTGAGGTGAACAGAAATATGGAAGATGCTTTAGATAAGTTGGAAGAAAGGAAGAAAGATCCTGCTGCAACCAATCAGCAATTCATTATGACTGGAATCAATAACCTTGCTTTGATGCTGAATGAGGTACAACAACAAATGCAGCAACAAATGGCACAGCAAATGAAAGGAAATCAGATGTGTCAAAATCCAGGACAGAAACCAGGTGGGGTCAAGGGTTTGAAATCCATGCAGCAGCAATTGAATGACCAGATCAAAATGCTACAGGGCAAATGTCAAAAGCCAGGAGGTATGATGCCAGGTCAATACAGTAAAGAAGCGGCTCAATTGGCTGCCAAGCAAGCAGCGATTCGTCAGGCTTTGGAAAAAATTAACCAAGATAAAAATAAAGATGGCAAACAATCAATGGGCGATCTAGGAGAGATCATTAAAGATATGGAGAAAACGGAGGAAGATTTGGTGAATAAACGCCTTACCTCTGAAATGCTAGAACGCCAGCAAATGATTATGAGCCGAATGTTGAAAGCGGAGGATGCCGAAAAGGAAAGAGAACTGGATGATAAACGAGAAGCAAAAACAGCTAAAAAACCTCCTGTACGTGTCGTCCCAGAGATTGTTGAGGAATATAAGAAAAAACAAGAAGCGGAAATTGAAATGTACAAAACAGTACCACCTACCATGAAACCTTTCTATAAAGAATTAGTCGATAAATACTTCAAATCTATTCGTTTTTAGAATAGCCTACTAGTGGTTAAAGTCCTAAGTTCTTGACAATTTTTATTGACTATCCTTAAACTTGACAGGTCGCTCCGATGGAGCTTAAATAGCTTGGTCGTTTACCTTTCTACAAACAGTAAAGCTCCTATGGAGCTAATACTGATAGCTCCATAGGAGCCTGGCTGTTTGTAGAAAAAAATAAAAACAAAATTAAAAGCTCCATAGGAGCGACCTGTCAAGTTGAATAAAAAACTATCAAGGATTTAGGGCTTGACCCACTAGGTTTAGTGATGGATTAAAAATAAATTTCGTTATACAATTTGTTTTTAATCCATCACTAACAAAATAACTCAACCTATTAGCAAGCTCGTGTTTTAAACCTCAGTTAACTAAATATAACTAGCTACCCTTATACCTATAATATGACCAAGTACTTTAAATTGGTCAAAAGCATTCAAGATTAGTCTGCTTAGAAAAAAATATTTTCAACTGTCAAAAAAATGTGTTAAATTATCGACGTTGCATGACAACTAATAAAAATTTGTTAGTTTTCAGCATGTTTAATGCTGCCTTTATAAGCTAGTTTCTATATAAATATAGCAAAAAGCTAAGTATAAAGGCTATTTTCTATTCTCTATTATTGCTCAATAATCATTTTTCTTCATCCTTGAAACTTTCTGTAACTCTTTGTTGTTTACTTGTAGCTTTTGTTTGTGTGTATATAGTCTTTTAGACATTATCTATTATGATAATAAATGTCTAATCATTAGCAACTAATAAAAGAATGATCTGCTTTCTATCTTACTATTTTTATAGTAGCTACAAGCTGTCCAGTCTATTATTAATGCTGTCTGAATGCTTATTTACCAATATTGCGTTAGAAACAGTCAAAAAATAAATTTTATTTTGATTGACAAATTAGCCACTATACTTCGTTAAAAAGCCTCGCCGATGCCCTGCATCGCCTACGTTTTTTGCCTTGTCTAGTGTCAAATTTCCCTAATCAAAACTGCAAACTTATTTTTTACTCGTTCCTTACACATTTAGCCCTTTAGAGATTGTCTATTATTAACCTTTTAATTTAATTTCTATCGTAACAAATTCTACAAAAAATATGAACTTACCAGACATGGAGATGCAACTTAGGCTAAGTTCTTGTCCAGAGAACATTAGTCAGTTACAACCTTTTATTAGTGAATTGAGGCACCAGTATGCTTTCTGTGAAGATTTGTATTATGATATCTTACTGGTTTTAACAGAAGCGGTCAACAATTCTATTTTACATGGTAACCAAGCTGACCCAGCTAAAAATGTGGATGTTTTTGTCAAGCAAGAACAAAGACAGCTTCGGTTTACGGTTAAAGATGAAGGTCGAGGTTTTGATCCTGCTAAACTAGCAGATCCTACTGCTCCTGACCGAATCGACTGCCCAAATGGAAGAGGCGTTTTTATTATGCGTGAATTATCTGATTCTTTAGGTTATTCTAATTATGGCCGCCAATTGGATATTCGATTTTCATTGCGCTAGTCCAAGACAAATGATTATCTTTGTTTAGTTACAATCATTTATTTATCGCTTCAACTTTGATTTTGTTACGTATAAAATGAAAAAGTTGTCTTTATAAATGTCTTTTTCTAAACAAATGTTAGCTTTCTCATATGCCAGTCTATTTTCATTCCGAATCCCCACTACAATTTCAACTTTCGACTCCCAATATATACCAGTCATGGCTCCAAACAGTCGCCAATTCGGAATCTAGCCAAATTGAAGAGGTAAGTTATATCTTTTGTACAGATACTTACCTCCACCAGTTAAATGTTCAATATTTACAACACGATACACTTACCGACGTAATTACCTTCGATTATACCGAAACTCCAGAAACCATTAGCGGTGATGTCTTCATTAGCATCGACCGGGTGGAAGAGAATGCCCAGACCTATGCAGTCCCCTTTGAAAGGGAATTGCAAAGGGTAATGGTGCATGGTTTGCTTCATTTGCTAGGTTATAAAGATAAAACACCAGATGACCAGCAAGAAATGCGAACAAAAGAAAATACGTATTTACAAACTTTTACTACATTTAGTAACAAGTGAAAAATAAATCCGTATCACTTAGTTTTTTTT
>JAHDFT010000376.1 GCA_020628015.1 Bacteroidota bacterium | reverse complement strand
TAATGCCCTTTCAGGGCGAAAGAAGATATACCCCCAATTATCTTAGAACTAGAAATGTTTAATTCTTTCTACATATAAACATCAACAAGAATAGAGCGTTCTTATTCCTTTTGTCAAAACTCTAGTTGTTTAACTGTTCCTCATTGATATTTTTCATAAAATATTGTATTTTGTAGATAAAAATAATAAGATACTTTTGCTTAAAAAACACTAAAAATATGAAAACATTACCCACATTACTCTTTTTTTGCTTTATTTCATTCAATGTATTGGCTAGTAGTGGGAATGAAATAGCAAATCAAAACCCAAGTCTATATGAACCAGGTGAGAAAGTCAGTTTATATGTTCCTGGTATTTTGTTTAAAATCGGTAGCCTATTTTTAGATGATGATGCCAAAGAAGCCAAATATGTGATGCGTCGAGTTAGAGGGATGCGGCTATTGGTTAGAGAAGGGATGGCAGCAAGAGTATTTAAAGATAGCCCTCAATTAAATCGCATTCAAAAACGAATGGAGAAAAAGAATTATGAGGAGTTTATGTCTGTGGAAGATGAGGATGGGAATGTGTCTATGAGTTTGCGAGAAAATAAAAAAGGATTCATTCGCAATGTGGCAATGATGGTCAATAGTGATGATGGAATCGTATTTTTGAATCTTCGTTGCAAATTAAAGCCTAAGTATTTGAAGGAACTAGTAAAACAAGCTAATAAGCGTTATTCTAAAGCATAAAATAACTGCTATACCTACTTTTTGCCTGATATGCCTGTCATTTGTGACAGACCTATCAGGCAAAATGCATTATAGATTGTTTGATTACTCCTCATTCATCACTAAGTAGTCAGTCAAATTAATAGTGTCGAGTAGGTTTTGAAGGATTTTTTCGTCTGTGCAAGGCGTGAAACGTAGGCATACATGGAATGTACGACGAGGCTTCACAACGCAGTACAGACGAAAAAAGACCAAAAGATACCAACAGTATTAAATGATTGACTACTAAGCAATGATCCAAAAGAGTCTACATATTTTTTTTATACTATTTCTTATTAGCTATTATCCAAATAACTCTTTTGGTCAAGAACCTTCTGCTTTTCATTTTAATCATAATCAAAGAGCTCTTGCCATCCCCATAGAAATTTACAATAATTTCATTATCGTTCACATCCGAATTAATGATTCCTTTGAGCTGCCTTTTATATTGGATACAGGGGTAAAAAATACCATTCTAACAGAAGCTTCCCTCAAATCAATCCTAGAAATTAAAAAAACAAGAACTTGCAAAGTCATTGGACTAGGCGAAAAAGGAGAAATTATTGCCGAATTGGCCTTGGATGTCAAAATTAGTCTTTCTGATATTAGTGGCACCAATCAACGCTTAGTTATATTACCAGAAGGCATCCTATCTTTTACCGAGTTATTGGGCAAACAGGTTTATGGCATTATTGGTTATGATTTATTAAAAGATTTTATCGTAGAAATCAATTATGAAAGCAATTATCTCCACTTTTTTAAAGCAGATAAATACCGATTCAAAGCTAAGAAATACCAACAACTGCCGATAAATATGCAATATGCTAAACCTTATGTAGATGTGTCTGTACGTAATGTGGATGGAAGTATTGCAGAATTGAGTTTGTTAATTGATACAGGTTCGGCACAAGCGATCTCCTTATCTAAAACCTTTGTAGAACTCCCTGAGAAAACCATCCCTACGCTTGTAGGTACAGGAATTAGTGGGAGTATTTATGGGCAGTTGGGAAGGGTAAAAAGTGTTACTTTGGGAGATTTAACAATGGATGGAATTATTGCCTGTTATCCTGATTCTTCTGCGCTTATTGAGCGTTTGCAAAGGGATTGGCAGGGTAGTCTGGGAGGAGAATTGCTCAAACGTTTTCACATTGTCCTAGATTATCCCAATCAACGATTTGGTTTTCGGAGGAATAATAATATCAAAAAGCCATTTTTTTACAATCTTTCTGGTATCAGTCTATTCGTAGTAGGAGAGGATTTAAACCAGTATGTGGTTAGTCATGTGCGAAAAGGATCTTCAGCAGATGTAGCAGGTATTAAGGCAGGAGATTTAATTTTGAGTATAGATGGTTGGAGAGCTATAGATGCGGATATGAATCTGATTTATGACCAATTAAATAAACGAGTAGGAAAAAAAATACGCATTAAATTAATGAGAGCTGGCTTACAGCAAAAGGTTCGGATGGTTTTATTTGAGGATATTTGAAGAATTTAAAAAAAGTTAAAAAAAATCTTAAACCGCTGTAACTAATTTTAACCTTCATTCGACTTACAGGCGAATATGACAATTAAAGAATATAATCGGTGTGTTGACCTTTATACAGATAGGGTTTATCGTTTCATTATCAAGCATGTAAATAATGATATGGACGCACAGGATATTGTGCAGAATGCATTCTTGATTTTGTGGAATAATGTCAATGAAATTCAATTTTCTAAAGCACGATCTTACCTGTTCTCTGTAGCTTATAATAATATGGTCGATCAATTTCGCAAGCTCAAACGGATGAGTTTTGTAGAAAGCGTGCCAGATCAAAGCATCAATCAAGCACAGATTCAGCAAACGGATTTAAAAGATATTCTGAATCAGGCTTTGGAGCGATTGAGTGAAGTCCAACGGTCGGTTATTATGCTTCGAGATTATGAGGGCTACAGTTATAAAGAGATTGCAGAGATCGTTCATTTAACAGAATCACAGGTGAAAGTCTACATTTTTAGGGGGAGAAAGAAGTTGAAGCAGTATTTGGGGCGCATAGATATTATCGTTTAAAATTAACCTTAACAGCAAATATACTTTGAAAATCAATCGACATAATTACGAGCAATTCGCCATTGATTATTTGGAAGGTCAATTGGATGCAACAACAAAAGCCAGTTTTGAGGCTTTCTTGTTGGCAAATCCTGATGTACAAGAAGAAATAGATGCCCTTGCTAGTTTTGATGAGTTAATGACAATAGAAGAGCCAGCAAAGGTTTTAGAGACAGCGGATTTGTTAAAGATGAAAGATGTCAGCGAAGAAGAGTTGAAGATTTTACCAATTAATGAAGAGAATTATGAGCCATATGTCATGGAGTATTTAGAGGGAGATTTAAGCCCCCCAATTGCAGCAGGCATGAAAGGATTTTTGGCCACGAATCCACAAATTACTAAGGAGATTGAAGGCTTAGAACGCATCACGTTAACCCCTGATGAGGCTATTTTTTTTCCTGAGAAATCTAAATTAAAGCGAAACGAAGAAAAGCCTGTATTTGCTTTATTCCGAACAGCAACAAAGTGGGTTTTACCAATAGCCGCACTCTGGGCGATGTTCTTTTTCTGGAATAATTGGGCAGGAATAGGGGAGTCAACGAGTAGCAATCCAGTTGCAGTCAATGAGCCAGTAGAGGAGGAAAGTAAATTGCCTAAAAAGTTGGTAAGTGAGAAAACTGAAACGCAAAAACTAGCCCTTCAAGAGAAGGAGATAAAATCAGTAAAGACAAACAAGGCAACAACTGTTGAGTCAATAGCTACAAAAGATGCAGTAGTTACAACAAATTCGACTAATTCAGTTGAAAAGACTGGTGGATTGACTACAAAAAAGACTAGAAAACAACAAAAACGCTTCAAGCAATTGGTGAAAACAGCGAAGCAAAATGTGGAAAATAAAGTGAAAACAACTTTGGCGAGCGTGAGTAAAGTCAATCAGCAGGTGATTGCTAGTAAATCTGAAAATAATACTAGTAATCATCAGCAATCAATTAGCATTATTCATGACAAAAATGCTAGTAAATTTGTAGCCTTTACCGCACCAGTTGTTCCATCCAATAATGCTATGATTAATTGGTCGGAATTGCCCTTAGCCAATAATCAAACCAATAATACAGCTTCAAAACAGGCTAATGTTGTAGGTACACCATCAACAGTTAAACAGTCCAATATCAATTGGGAGGCAATGCCTAGGAGCCAAGAAAGTTTAGTGAATATTGAACCAGCTACTGATCAAACTAGCCTTCCTAAAGAGGAGTTGATGAGTCATCAAAAAGAAGTGCAAGCAGTAGCAAGTTTAACACCAATTGCAGCGATGGAAGTGGATCATCATTTACATGCTTCTATTGCTATTATTGAAGTGGATTTAACAAAAATAAATCCAATAAAAGCAAATAAAATTAACATATCACCCATTACCCCAGAAGGATTTTTAGCCCTTTCAAAAGCAGAACGTTCTCCCTTGTTGCCCTCAAATAGTTTTGTTGCTAGTATTGAAGATTTTGTACCAGAAATATTAGCTAGAGAAGTCGAACCAATTAAGGAGAAATCCTTTGCTTTAGCTCTTAAAATTCCTTTAGAAAAACGATCTTATCAGTTGGTCAATCGTTTTATTAAGCGATTAAAATAATGGATAAATGATGTATTTGGGAATATTAATTTTACAATCAATTAAAAAATATAAATAATGAAAAAATTACTTGTTTTAATCATGCTTTTTACTTTCATAGGGCAGCTATACGCTGATGAATTATATGCTCAAGAAACAAAAAGTGAAGAAAAAAAGGAATCATCGACAGATAAAGAGGAAGAAGATGATGAAGAGACTACTAGAATTAATGTTGGTGGGGTAGAGGTGATTATTAAGGAGAAAAATGATAAGGAACGTACTATTATTCTTGACGGAAAAGAAATAGAAGATTTAGAAAAGATGGGAGAGGAATTAGAAGAAATGGGAGAAAAGTTAGAGAGGGAATTAGGAGAAGACGATGACGAACATGATGATGACGATGATGATAATAGTGCCAAAAAGCGCAAGGGGTATGATCCAGTCAAAACACGTTGGTTTATGTTGGATGTAGGTTTGAATACTTATTTGGAGGATGGTAGTGCTGATATTACAAATACCAATTTGGCTTTGAATCAGGGAAAATCTTGGAATGTAGATTTCCATATTTTTAAGCAACGTATTGGTTTGATTAAAAATTATGTGAATTTGATGTATGGATTATCAGTAGATTATAATCATTATAATTTCAATAGTGATGCCATTATGGTAGATGGAGTAGATGATTTGCAATTTATTACTCCTGAAGGTAATTTAGTAAAAAATAAAATTCGTACTACATTTGTGAATGTGCCACTGATGTTGCATGTCAATACAAACCCTCGTAAACCAGGACGTGCCATTAAGTTATCAGGTGGGGTTTATGGCGGAATTTTAACGAAGGTGAAAGCGAAGCGTATTTATGATGATTCTAATAAGAATATTGTGAAAGATGACTTCAATATCAATCGTTTCCGCTTTGGATTTGTTGGTCAATTGGGTATCGGGCCGATTAATTTGTATGCTAAGTATTCGCCAGACCATCTATTTAGAGATAGTTTAGGAGGCGGTTTGCAACCTGTAAGTGTTGGTTTGAGTGTGATTCCTTTCTAGTATCTAGTATCGCATATCCTAGAAGATTTCCTTTAAGGAACAAGTGAAAAATAAGTTTACAGTTTTGATTAGG
>JAHDFT010000375.1 GCA_020628015.1 Bacteroidota bacterium | reverse complement strand
GTTTTATAGCAAAATACCTCCAAGACGAAGAAGATAATTCAGGAAAAAGGAAAATGATCTAAAATTTTATGTGGCTAGTAACGAGTGAAAAATAAGTTGCCGATTTTGATTAGGGAAATTTGACCCTAGACAAGGCAAAAAACGTAGGCAATGCAGGGCCTTGGCGAGGCTTTTTAACGCAGTATAGGGTTAAATTTATCCATCAAAATGAGGAAATTATTTTTTGACTGTTACCTATTAATAGCCTGTAAATGATTGTTTGCTTGTGTTACTATTTATAAAATTGAGAGACAGCCTATTTATTATTTCCCACTCCTCATATGTGTAGAATAAACATCTGGTGGTATACTTGATGGATATTGTTGTCGATAATTGGGTAGACCCATATTGTGATAGTGATTCTCACCATAATAACGACACAACACATCTATTTGATTGGCATCCTTATAACCCAAGTAAGCTGCTAATACCGTTAAGTGTTCATCTAAGAAAACCACCGCAGGATAACCCACTTGCGCTTGATTGGCACGTTCCATCAAATAATAAGTAAAGGGATGTAGTTTGTTGTAGTCAGGAATCGCTTTACTAAAGTTTTGTCCCTGAAATTCAACAGGATCATTACCATTCGCACGCCATCTCACCGCATAAAAATCGGAATTGATGTCCTGTGTTAAATCAGGATGGCTAAAGGCCATTTTATCCATTGTTTTGCACCAGCCGCAACTTTCACTATAAATCACAATCATGACCTTCTTTGGCTTTCTAGCCATCATGCGATCCAGAATGCTGATGTCTATCCAATGAACAGTACTGGTGACTTCCTTATTTTCTGAGGAAATACTTGATTCCTCAATAGATTCATTTACCTTTGTGCCAGCATTATTTAGCGATAAGGTACCCAAACAAAATAGACCTAAAACGAAAAGTAAAAGCGTTTGCATATCGTTGAATAAGATAAATGAGGTATGATAAACTGTAAGCAGTATAAAAGATATAAATGGGGACAGCGATTAAAATAGTAAAATAACTAGTTGTTTATAAGTAGCTTAAAGTCATAATACAAATGTAATAAAAAAATGACAATAATAAAGTTTTATTAAGGAAAAATGTCATTTTTATTTCATCTTTTATTGTGTCTTAGGTTGCGAACCTAATAAAAAGGGTATTCAGATACACCTATTTTGATATATTTTGATGCAAAAATATGGTAGAAAAAAAGATTTTGTGGCAGAAAAAAGGAAGGATCATTGCACCTTCCAAGAAGATTGATTGGCTTTATTCTCATGCTGGGCCAGCTTTTGCTTTAGCTGATGATGAAAAAGAAGTGATCAAAATATACATCACAGGAAGAGATCAGCACAATAGATCCCTCATTGGTTCTTTTTTATTAAATATGGATACCTTTGAAATTAGTGAATTGAGTCAAAAGCCTGTGCTGAGTCTAGGTATACCAGGAAGTTTCGATGAGAATGGTGTTTCTTATCCTTATATCGTACAACATCAAGGGCGTTTGTGGATGTATTATGTAGGCTGGATGCCAACTGTTGTTCGACCCTTTAATTTGCAATTAGGTTTGGCTATAGAACAAGAAGAAGATACTTTTTTGCGTTATTCTAAAGCACCGATTTTACCAAGAACAGATGATGACTTTTTATCCATTGGTTCGGCATGTGTATTGATTGATGGACAAGAATGGAAAATGTGGTACACTAGCTTCTTGAAGTGGGGGAGTCAAGCCCATGAACATAAGCACTATTATACCATTAAATATGCGACTTCTAAAGATGGGATTCATTGGCAACGTAGCCAACATATTTGTATTCCATTTAAAAATGAAACAGAGTATGCCATTTCAAGACCGACAGTTTGGAAGGAAAAGGATAATTTGTATCATCTCTGGTATACTTTTAGAGGGGATGCTTATCGGATTGGTTATGCCATTTCTACAGATGGTATCCATTGGGAAAGACTCGATCACCTCGCAGGAATTGATGTTTCAACAAAAGGATGGGATGCCCAGTCAGTCTGTTATCCCCATGTTTTTACCTACCGCAATCGCCTTTTTATGCTGTATAATGGAAATGATTATGGACGAGAAGGGCTAGGTATTGCTGAAGGTATTAGGTACACCCTAAAAAACAACACATGAAAACCATATTATTTTTAGGTGCTGCTCATTTTCAAATGCCGCCCATTGAGTATGCGGTTAAACAAGGACATTACACCATTACGCTCGACAATCAAGCCCAAAATCCTGGACATACTATCGCCCATAAAAACTATAAAAATATTAGCACTTTAGATAAAGATAAAGTATTAGCGATAGCCGAAAAAGAGAAAATTGATGGGATTGTGAGTTATGCTTCTGATGTGGGAATGCCTACAGCCGCTTATGTAGCCAACTGTATGGGCTTACAAGGAAGTGCTATGTCAAGCATTGATTTATTGGTGAATAAGGCAAAATTTCGCTGTTTTCTACAAGAACAAGGTTTACAAAATCACTTTTTTACTACAATTACCTCTAGTACAATAAAGGAAAAACGCCACAATATTCTAGCAAAACCAGTCTTTCCTTTAATTGTCAAACCAACGGATCGTTCTGGGAGTAGGGGAGTAAGTATTGTGCATAATCAAAACGATTTAACTAGTGCTATAGAAAAGGCTTATTCTCATTCTATAAAAAAAGAGGTAATTGTAGAAACTTATTTTGAAAAAATAGGAAGGCAATTATGTGGAGATGGTTATATGGAAGCGGGGCAGTTAAAGTTTATTGCCTTTGGGGATGGTTATTTTTATGATGATACTAGTTATATGGCTCCTTATGCAGAGACTTTTCCTTCTGTGCAGCCAGCTAATTTGTTGGCAAAAGTTAAAGGACATTTAGCGACTATTTTACAAAAAGCAGGCTATCTCAATGGCCCTTTCAATTTCGATGTTATTGTAAAAAAGAATGGGGATATTTTTGTGATTGAGATTGGTCCCAGATGCGGTGGTAATTTTATTCCTTTATTGATTGACCTTAAATATGGGATTAATCTAACTGCTGCTGCGGTCAATCTAGCACTAGATAAGGATTTTCGACTGCCTCAACCAGCAGATAGGGAGTTTCCTAATGCACTTTTTGCAGGCTATATGGTGCATACATTAAAAGAAGGAACGCTAGGAGAGGTGACATTTGATCGCACTTTGAAGCCTTACCTTTATTATTATCATCCTTTTCTGAAGGAAGGAATGACTTATGAACCCTATAAACAAGGCAATCATGCTATTGGCAATGTGATTATGAAGTTTGAAGATAGAGTAACTATGGAAAAGGTCATGCAACAAATACAGCAATTGATTGTTGTAAATTAGTGGAGTAACACCACCTATAATATAGAAAATGCGTTACAATATTTTATTTCATTTATCATTCAATCAAATCATTATTTAAAATGAAAAAGCAACTAACTATCCTATTGGTATTTTTTGCAAGTCTAACTTTATTTATGGCTTGCGGTACCGCAGAATCACAAAATGCCACCACTACTGGAGACAATCCAGAAGAAGTAAAGGTGAAATTTAAAAAGGTAAATGACAAGGAAATAGATGACCAAATAAAAATTGGTGATGTAGTTCCTTTGACCGATTATAAAATGACAGGTATTGATGGGGAAACGGTTACTATCGCAGATGCGAAAGGGGAGAATGGCGTTTTGCTATTGTTTTCTTGTAACACTTGTCCTTATGTGATTGCTTGGGAAGATCGTTATAATATGATTGCCGAGCATTGCAAAGCAAATAATGTGGGCTTAATAGTGGTCAATTCTAATGAAGCAAAAAGACAAGGAGATGATTCTATGGAGGCAATGAAACAACATGCTGAAGAGTTGAAGTATGATTTTGCTTATGTAATAGATACCAACCATCAACTAGCAGATGCCATTGGTGCAAAGAAAACACCAGATTTATTTTTATTTGATAAAGATTTAAAACTGGTTTATAAAGGCGCAATTGATGATAATATGAGAAATCCAGAGAAAGTAGAGGATTTTTATATTAAAAACGCAGTAGAGAATATGGTCAAGGGAGAAACCATTGATCCAAGTGTCACCAAAGCAATCGGTTGTACCATTAAACGAATCAAAAAATCATAATCACAACCATTTACACACCGTATACCGATACCTGATCGGTATACGGTCATCATATCATAATCAAAAAATAATCCGATCCGTTTTGCCAAATTCCAATCAACAACAAATCCAAAAATATTACTTAGGTTGTCCCATCTGGGCCAATAAAGATTGGCAGGGGAATTTGTTTACCCCAAAGGCAAAACCCAAAGATTACCTCAAACAATACTCAAGCGTATTCAATACCGTAGAAGCCAGTAGTACTTTTTACAGCCTACCTTCCGAAACCATGTTCATTCGCTGGCGATCCGAAACACCTAGTCATTTCCGCTTCAATTTCAAATTTCCCAAGCACATTACCCACGTCCACAAGCTACGAGGAATCAAACAAGAATTGTTATTTTTTCTAAAGCGGATGGAGTTGATTCAACACAAAACAGGACAATTATTTATTCAATTACCACCTTCTTTCAAAGGGAGTGATCTCAAAGCATTGAAACAGTTTTTGGAGCTGCTACCGAATGACTATACTTATTGCTTAGAAGTGCGGAATATGGACTTTTATAGGGAGGATAAGAAAGAAGCACAACTCAATGAATTACTTCTAGAACGGGGGATTAACCGAGCATTATTTGATACCGAAGTACTGCATCGCATTCAGACCGATGATGCCCATGTTTGTAATGCTCAAAGGAAAAAGCCTAAAATGCCTCGACGATTGGTAGCTACTGCCGATGCGCCTTTTTTGCGTTTTTGTGGATATAAAGAAGTCGAACCCAATCAAGCAGAATGGGGATTTTTAGTAGAACAAACTTTAACTTGGATTAAAGAAGGAAAAGTCCCTTATATATTTATACACAGTCCAGGAGAAGAATTTGCCCCAGATATTGCGGAGGCTTTTCACAAAGAATTAAAAATAGCTGCCGAAAAGGTAAACATAGATATTGGAAATGTTCCTGATTTTCCTGGAAAATTATACGAAAAACAACGACCTAAGCAAATGCGGCTTTTTGATTGATTATAATATTATTTCTTAGTTTTTCTTGTCTTGGTTCGACCTTATGGATTTTAGGTAAAATGTTTCAAAAATCCGTTAAGCACAAAATACTGTTTGAGCGCAGCGAGTTTATTTTGTGTAGGATTTTTGGAGCATTTTGCCGTTAAGAAATCCATACAGTCTTGATTTTTGGTTCTTTTTATCAAGAAAAAGAACATGCATAAATAGTAGTTAGTAAGGAGGTTATGTGTTTTTGTAGGAGTGTCTATTTGGTGAAATTTGATTATTCATTTTTATTAGTATTATTGTTGTTTTTAACTTCCGCAGGAAGTTTCAAGGGGCCTTTATTCATTTGTTTTCAAGCACACATTCAAAAACCGCCTCAAAATGCCTTTTCAATCGAGCTTTGAAAAC
>JAHDFT010000374.1 GCA_020628015.1 Bacteroidota bacterium | reverse complement strand
TGTATATTTACGAATAAGCAGACAGCATTTCAAGGGCTGATCAACGGTATATTTTATTAATGACTATGTAACAGTCAAAAAATAATTTCCTCATTTTGATGGATAAATTTAACCCTATACTGCGTTAAAAAGCCTCGCCAATGCCCTGCATCGCCTACGTTTTTGCCTTGTCTAGTATCAAATTTCCCTAATCAAAATTGGGAACTTATTTTTCACTCGTTACTATAAAAAAAATGCAGATAAGATTAGCTGCTTTTAATGTACAGTTTATCTTATCTGCGTTTATGATATAGTAAATTTACTATAAATAAGTAGTTCAGTAGATGCTTGAAAGTATTATTGTTTTAATACTTACTTAACATTCACTTCTTTCAAATATTTCTCGATTGCCATTGTCATGGATGGTGAACCTGGGCTAGGTGCCTTCACATCCAAACGCAATTCGTATTCTGCAACAGCTTTAGCAGTTGTAGGTCCGAAAGCGGCAATACGTGTTTTATTTTGCTTGAAATTAGGAAAGTTGTGGAAAAGAGATTTAACTCCAAGTGGGCTAAAAAACACAATCATATCATAGTATATGTCTTCTAAATCAGATAGATCAGAAGGAACAGTATCATAGATTGGTGCTACTTGATAGTTAAAACCATTAGTTTCTAAGAATTCTGGCAAATCACTTTTCCTACTTTCAGAACAAGGTAACAAGAATTTTTCTTTGTTCACATGTTTTTTCATGATTTCCTTTAGACTGGCTAAGGTTCCCTTTTTACCAAAAAAGACTTTACGCTTTCTATAAACAACAAACTTCTGCAAGAACAAAGCAATTGCTTCAGAAGCACAAAAGTATTTGGTATCTTGGGGCATTTTTACCCGCATTTCTTCACAAACCCTAAAGAAATGCGAAATGGCATTTCTACTTGTAAAAATAATAGCACTATAATCTAATGGATTGACCCTTTTTTTACGAAATACTTTAGCAGAAACACCTTCTACATGTATGAAAGATCTAAAATCTATCTGGACCGCATGTTTTTCTGCTAAAGAAAAATAGGGCGAGCGTGCTGGTTTAGGTTGTGATATAAGTATGGATTTAACCTGTCTTCTAAACTCGTCTCCGTTTAACGGTGCGTCCATAAATCTGAGTTTTATATTCAAATGACCATTAGTAATTCACTCCCTTTGTCATTTTATTGTAAGTAAGGAACAATTACTTTATACAAAATTAGTAAGGGTGCAATTTCAAAGGTGCAAAGGTACACAAAAAAATGGAACTTATGAAATGCTATGATACTACCTCCTGTCATTATTCCTCTTTGAACTCGGTATAACACATATACTAAAAGAATAACAAAACTTAGATAAATAGCTATTGAAGCGAATTGGGCAGGGGCAAAAGCTATAATAAATAAAAGTGGGATTAAGATCAGACTGAACATATATAGTCCCAAATCTGAATTAAATAAATGAAAGTTGAGTATTTCTTTTAATGGCAAAATAAAACTCACCATTTTCAAGAGTATTTTTTTTCCAATCAGAATGAAAGCAGTAATACCTGTTATATTTAACCAAAATAACCAATCATTGGCTTGCCCGATTCCCCATTTGATGAGTATCATATAGATTAAAGTGCTAATCACCAATATAGCATTGATGGTTAATAATAAATGCGTCCAATTATTTTGGTAATAATGATCAGTAAAAAACTGGCTAGAAATATTAAAGTTCTTAAAAGCCTCCCACAAACCTCTCATATACATGCCGTCCAATTGCCGAATGAGAATGAATAGGAATAGTGGAATTAGAAGTAGATAAAATAATAAGGTTGGGTTGTTATTACTTGTTCTTTCTTGTTCTTTTTCAATATGTACAGGCTGTCCCATTGCTTTCCATTCCTCATAAGGTTTTTCTATTGGTTTCAAATCCTTAGAGTTGAGTACACAAGAGTCTGCTAATTCTAATAGGTCAGGTAAGAGACTTGTCTCTGGAATATAAGCTTGGTAAAGAGAAGAATCTGTATCCAACCAAATTGTATCCTTTGAATGTCCTATAATTGGTGTAGGCTCTAAAATAGAAACCTGAAAGAACAATAAGAATAGTATATTAATGAGCATTAGTTTAGTCGTTTAGTCGTTTTTAATTCATCCTTTATTTCTCGGTAGTTAGGTCAGTCTTTTGCTCAATGCGATAACGAATTTGTGCAAGCCCTCGTTTATTAGCCGTTTCTGGAGGAGTCAAACGAAAGATAATAAGGCTATAGTCTACATTGGCTTCTGCTTCTACTTCAAATAGAATTTGTTTGTAAGCAGTATCAAATGATTTAAAGCTAATCACTAAATTTTGACTTTGGCTATTTTGTTTTAGTAAAACAGCATATAAATCATCCGATTTTAATGATGGTGTTCCTAAAAGTGGTTTTACAATGAGTTTTGTTGACTTATCAGGCATTAGATTTAGTGCATGAAAATTGGCTCCTCCCATTGCACTTAGATCTGGCACTTTTGTCGCTATTGAGGTATTAAGTGCATCAACTGTAGCTAAATCCACTAAAGGTAAAAATACAGCTTTTCTAATAAATTTTTGATAAGTCATCGCTGCTTCAAAAGTATACTGTGGATATTTTTTTTGAAACTCCTTATAATTTTCTGGATAATGTGCTAATTGATAAGTAGTTATCCAATAATCTCGAACCATTTTAGTCAGTCCTCCATAATTGGCTAAAACATCTTCTAGGACTTGCATTTCTTGGTCTAGTCGTATAGTAGCTCCTGACAAGGCACCGATCTTTTCCCATATTTCCCAAATCACCTGCTCCCCTAGCCTTTCTGCTAGATATTTCCAAAAGAAAACCGTTGTATAGGCATATTGGGACATTGTTGCCTCTTCATTGATCAATAGAGGACGGTGAGGCTCCGTATTCATGCCTGGATGTGCATTGAGATAGTGGAGATAATTTGTATTCTCCATTTCTGGTAAGTTGATAACTGACTGCAAACAAACCGTCTCTGCCCAAACTGCCGTTCCCTCTCTTAAAGACGTAGATAAAGCAGTCGTCACCCCATTATCCGAAAAAGCTGCCCATGCCGAACCATAATAACGATTTTGGATCATATGGAAAAACTCATGGGCAATCGTTGCACTAAGTGGATTCCCTCCATAAATATCAACTCGACTGAGTTTTTTGGAGAGCAACATATACATTGTGGGTTTATTTTGGTGCTTATATTTTGGTGCATCCACATGAACCTCTCCATTTTCTCCTATAGGTAAATCCACAATATAAACATCATATAAACCTTGCCCACCCCCAAGCGTATCATCTACAAGAGGAGCTTTATAATGTCTTTCTACTACAAACTTATACCAATTAGCCTCTAAATAGTATTTTATATCCAATAAAAAAGGATTTAACCCATCAATAGTTTCATAAGATTGTACACTATGTAGTCCATCTAAGGTATAATGAATACAAAAATGCTTAGTCTGTATACTTAGTGGAAGCATTTTTTTTGTAGGTCGTTCCCGATAATCACTAGCATAAGCCATTTCTGTTATAACAGCGCAAAGCAGGCTTGCAACAACATAAAATAATTTTATATATTTCATTCTTTTGTAAGGACTTATCAAAAAATTAAATCGCTTTGGATAAATTATTTTTTTATTTAAAAAAAACCTCAACATTTTCTCCAAGTGTTACAAATTATTCGTAACACTCACTTGATCTTGCCTATGAACCAATGAGTTAAGTTTTTTTGAAAATTTTCTTTCCTTTTTTGTCATAAAAATGTCTGATTTTTATTAATTTCAATTTAAGTTTGAAGTGCGACGGTGGATATTTTTTCCTGATTTTTTGCCATTAACAGTACAAATGTTTGAGTTTTCTATCTTCTTTCACCACCGTTTTGCACTTCAAACCTTTAGTCCCGTTGACGAATATGCTAAAATACAATAATCTAGTTATTCAACAATAACTACTTCAATAATTGTCATTCATTAATCATCAAAACCTTGGTAATGAGTAAAAAATAAATTCCCGATTTTGATTAGAAAAATGTCCAACAGACGAGGCAAAAAATGTAGGTTATGCAACGTATCAACGAGACTTTTTAACGAAGTATTTTAAAAATTTATCAATCAAAATCAAGGAGTTATTTTTTACTGTTACTTAACTAAACTTTATTATAATGAGTCCAAGTGTCCCAAAAATACTGTTTTTCTCTGCTTTTGTAGCAGTTTTTGCATTATTGTTTCCAACACACACACAAGCACAGTATTCCATCCAGGTAGCTGCTTTCTCCAGCCCTGTAGCCTCTAATCATTTTTCACAAAGAGGCTTAGATGGTGTTGCTTCTGATAGGAAAAACAATTTTGTAGTTTACTATTATGGGTCTTATACTAATGAATCTGAAGCTTCAGGAGACCTTGCCCTAGTACAAGAAAAGGGCTTTCCTTATGCCCGTGTGGTTAGTCCAGAGGAACGCAATCCAAACTGTCCAGAGGTTTGTGACCCAGCAGATCGCCAAATGGCTCCACCTATACCGCAGCCAATGTCGGTTCCACAACCAGTATACACACCACCCGTAGAAAAAATCACCATTAGAATCGAGAATCTGTTCTTTGATTTTGATAGTGCAGTACTTCGAGCTAAAAGTATAGAAGACTTAAATGACTTATATAACTTGATGTCTGCTAATTCTTCTTATGTTGTAGAGGTGCATGGTCATACCGATTCCAAAGGTTCTCATGCTTATAATGTTAATTTAGCCAATCGAAGAAAGCAAGTAGTGATTGATTATTTGATTGGTCAAGGCTTGACTGGTAGCCGAATTATGGGATTTAGCTATGGTGAAGAACAACCTATTGCTAAAAATGATTTAAGTGGTTCAGATGCTCCTGATGGAAGACAATTGAATCGCAGAGTGGAATTAAAGGTGAAAGATAATGGACAAGAGTTATTAGATGTTGTAGAATCTATCTATGTTCCTGAACATTTAAGGCTATACTGATAATTAATCATAAAGTAAAATATAAGTTCTGCGTCTAGTCAGATAAACAAGACAACTATAGATAAGGAATGGTAAATGCTTTCGAATTCGACATTTGCTATTCCTTATTTTTTGTTATTACTGATCATTAGTGACAGAATAGAATCGTTATCTAAAAAAACATTTGGATAAACCTTCCAATTAGCCTATCTTTGCTCTTGTTATGTTCTTGAAAATGAACAGTATCCATTATAACTAACGAACCCTTATTTCCATCATAATATACCCAATACCATTACCAATATGCATCACCAAAAAGACAAGCTGACTACTCAAAATAAAGTCACTCAACAAAAAACCAATAACTTCTTTGGAGGTGGGACCTTTTTTTCACCAAGTATTCAAAAAAAGGAAGCTACTGATGACCTTGGAGCTAAAGAGGAAACGAGTGATCCAACGACTCAATTAAAAGAAAAATCCTTCGCTGCTGGCGGAGATGCTAGTCCTAATGAGGGTGGAACAGGAAATAATAACAATTCCGCTACTCCATTAGTACCTTACCA
>JAHDFT010000373.1 GCA_020628015.1 Bacteroidota bacterium | reverse complement strand
TCGCCAATGCCCTGCATTGCCTACGTTTTTTGCCTCGTCTAGGATCAAATTTCTCTAACCAAAATTTGTAAATTTATTTTTCACTTGTTCCTTAAAGTTGACATTCTTGTGGTAATTTTTTTATATAATGAAATACGCATTTAATTTTGCTAGGTTTCAAATTTATATTGAATAATTAAAAAATACAAATAGAATTAATTTTGTTATGTGATGATTTTGAGAATTATAAAAAATCTACATCTGTGTCAAAGCTGTGATTCATTAAATATTGTATACCATCACTAATGGATTGATCTTGATAAATAATATTAAATAAGGTATCCACAATTGGAGATTCTAAACCATATTGCAGTACTAGACCCTTGGCCATTTTTACTGTTTTAACACCTTCCGCCACTTCGTTCATTGTATCTAAAATGGCACTTACCTTTTCTCCTTTTGCTAGTCGATGACCTACTGTAAAATTACGACTCAAAGTACTAGAACAGGTTGCAATGAGATCACCAATACCTGCTAGTCCAAAAAAGGCTTTGGTATCTGCCCCTAATGCGGTACCTAATTTGACAATTTCACTCAAACCTCTGGTAATCAACATGGCTTTGGCATTTTCTCCCATACCCAAACCATATAAAATACCTGAAGCAATCGCCATAACATTTTTCAAGACACCTGCCAATTCAACACCAATCACATCATAGCTCCCATAAACTCTAAATCGAGGACTTTTTAGAGCAACTTTACCCGCTTCAACGACTTCTTTGAAACGGCTGGCAACTACGGTTGCGGCTGGCTGTCCCATTGCAATTTCTCGTGCTAGATTAGGACCCGATAAGCAGCCTAGTCGAATGACAATGCTTTCTTCTCGCATAATATCGGTCATCGTGCGAATGTGTTCTCGACGTACTTTATCCCCAGGTTGTAATTCCTTTTGATTATCCATCGTCACATTCAAGCCCTTAGTACAGTGAATGAGGAGGTGGTGAGGATTTAAGAAAGGAGAAGCATCTTTCATCATTTGCCTAAAATTGGCAGAAGGAACCACAGGAAATATCAAATTACAGCTTTCACAAACCTCCTGCAAATCATTGGTTGCCCTAATGTTCTGCTTCATCTTTTGACCTCTATTTTCTCTGCCTACATTAATGGCATCACAAACCTCTTTACGACGTGCATAAATCAGTACATCACCATTTTCTGCTATAATATTAGACATGGCGGTGCCAAAGCTACCAGCTCCAATAACACCATATATTTTTCGATTAGATGAGTTCTTCGAGTTCATATCCGACTAGTCTATTGTGATAATAATAAAGTAAATTCATATCTTGGCTACTCATATCCCCTTCTTTGGTTTTGAATAGGGGATCTTTGGTGTGATAAACACCAAGATTCATAATTCCATGTGTAATAATACGGTCAATATCTCCATACATATGACCTGCTAGGTGGACTTGTCCAAGTTCTTGCTTCTTTTTTAAAGCTTCTCGTATATTAAAAACAACTTTGGTAAATTGTTCTTTTGGAATGATCCGATCTTCTTCAGGAATACGTAGCAAGCCATAGAGGTCTAATCGTCGATGTTTTCGCAAGAGAATTTCAAAAGCGCAGAAGGCAATGAGGTGACTCGACATGACTCGATTATACTTGTAGTATTGTTTGACAATTTTTTCTGACAGCATTTTGGTATACTCCGCATCTCTTTGTGGGTCTTCCTTAAATGCTCCCTCAGTTTTGAAGTAGGCACTAATATCAACAGGGGTATTATTAATGCCTAAACTATTCCCATTTTGGTCTACAGGATGCCCAAAAATATCCATTGGTTGACCAAAAGATAAAATGATTTCGGACTTAGTAGAAAATAAGAATTTCCATAAAAATTGTCGAACAAGTTTTCGGCTAGGGAAGACTTGTTTATCAATGAAATAACGATCCTTACCACTTCTTTTCAAGTGTTGGTCGATAAGACTGGAGGCTTCGAGGGTAAAGTGGTAATTAAGGACAAGTGGAACGACAAAAATCTTTTGACTTTTACTCAAATCTTTTTTATCCTGAGCATCTTGGACAAAATGACTTCTTTGGGCAGCAATAGCGGCACCTAATAAACCTAATTTCAAACGTGTTTCTAACTGTCCTGATCTGGAACGAGTACCACCAGGAAAAAATAGGCTATGTGCGCCTCTTTGTAATGCTAGTTGAGCATATAGTTTCAAGGTGTTGAGGTAGAGGCTATTTTTCTTTCTACGGTCAACAGTATAAGCTCCTAAATTACCCATAAAATAACCTAGTATGCTACTATTGAATAGGTTCAAGCCTGCACCATAGATAAAAGCAGGTAAACCGATAGTGTGTAATCCCCAACCGACCAAAATAGAATCTAAATTACTGAAATGGGTAGGTACAAGAAGGATGGTTCCCTTTGTTACTAAAGATCTAATCAGATCAATATTACCCACAATTTTGATGCGGTCTTTTTGTGATTTATTGCCTTTTCTAAATAATTTAGAACTATTCAGTAATTGGTTAAAGCCAAGCGGAAGGACTTTCCCAGCTAGATTATAAGTCTTAGGATTGAAGTTACCCGCAATTTCATTAGCGTAAAGTGTTAAAATATCTGTTAGAATGGTTTCATTGGAGGTAAAACCTTCCTCTGTAGGTTTCTGTACGCTTGTTCTAATCAGATTCTTTTTGACTCCTTTCCAAAATTTTAATTCTGCTTTGGTATCATCTACTTTCCAAGGGTCAGATTTAATGCGAATCTGTTCCTTGTACATGGTTTTGGCCAATTCTTCTTGTAACTTTTGAGGCGTGTTGGCTACTGCTGTCACCTTTTCCTTGCTCATTTGCACCAACTCCTCAATAAAGGTGTCTCGATTTTTGGTCAACAAATAGATCGGCCATTCCTCAATATCAGGGATGACTGGTTCGTAGTTTTCGCTTGCGGTTTTCTCTTTATTTTCGCTTGCGGCTTTTTCTTTAGGTATGGTAGTTTCTGGCATTGATACTTATACTTAGAGCTTTTGAGAAATACTTGACCAATAAATAAAAGGGAGTAAAGTAATTGGTCAAATATCCATTATATTTCTAAAGGTACTAAGAATTAAGCATTTATTGAAATCACTTTCTGTATTCTTTTTATAAGTTATGAGAGATATTTCGTTTACAACACATGACTATATACATGATCTACCTCTTCTATAATTGCTTTATTATCAGGACTAATGCCTGAAATGGTTACTTTCCGAATTTCGTTTACCAATAAAGGATCATAAGCCGTTACTACTTTAATATAGTTATCTGTGAAGCCAAACATATTATTTTCTCCATCTGTCTCTGCCTCAAATAATGCTGGACGACTTTGATTAATGTATTGCTCATAGAAAAAACGTCTTTTTTTCTCTGATAAATGACGCAGCATTTTACCCCTTTCCCTTCGAATATGGATAGGCACTACTGGTTCTATCTCTAGTGCTTGGGTATTGGTACGCTCTGAGTAGGTGAAAACGTGTAAGTAGGATACGTCTAATTCATTCAGAAAATGATAGGTTTCTAGGAAGTCTTCCTCTGTTTCTGATGGAAAACCAACAATAACATCTACACCGATGCAACAATGGGGCATTACTTCCTTGATTTTTTGTACTCGGCTTTCGTACAAATCTCTTTTATACCGTCTACGCATCAATTTCAATAATTTGGGACTACCAGATTGTAATGGGATGTGAAAATGAGGCATAAAACGTTTGGATTGAGCGACAAACTCAATGATTTCATCTTTTAATAGATTGGGTTCGATAGAGGAAATGCGAATGCGGTCTACTGGTACCTCATCGAGTGCTTTGATAAGGTCTAAAAAGCTGACTACTCGATCACTTCCATCGTTCATACGTCGGCCATAATCACCAATATTCACCCCCGTCAATACAATCTCTCTAATGCCCATTGCTGCAATTTGATGAGCATTACGCACCACATTTTCTATTTTATCACTCCGGCTTTTTCCTCTGGCTAGTGGAATGGTACAAAAAGAGCAATTGTAATCACAACCATCTTGCACTTTCAAAAAAGAACGGGTACGATCACCAGCAGAGAAGGCATCAACAAAGAAGTTGGCATTTTCTACTGGACTAGCGATGACTTTTCCTTTGCCAGATTTTACTAGATCGCTAAGGTGGGCGGTAATGTTGAATTTTTCTGCGGCACCTAGTACCAAATCTACCCCTGGAATCTCAGAAATGGCTTGAGGTTTCAATTGAGCATAGCAACCTACGACAACAATATAGGCACTAGGAGAATGTTTCAATGCTTGTCGAACCACTTTTGCACATTTTTTATCTGCATTATCTGTTACTGAACAAGTATTGATGACATATACATCTGCTTGGTCTTGAAAAGCTACTTTTTCAAAACCACTTTCTTTCAAAAGTCTACTAATGGAGGAGGTTTCTGAATAATTCAATTTACATCCTAGCGTGTAGTACGCAACCTTTTTTGTTGTCATGCTGTCTTTTTTAATAAGTCTCAACAAAGCATACAGTATAATAGCAATCGTATTATACTTTTGCAAAATTAGCAAGTTTATTTACTAAATCGTAAAAGCTTGTTCATTAAGCGAAAAAAAAACTTTACTTTGTGGAGATATTGTAATGAATTACTTTATATTTAATCCATTACATTGTAATTATCGAAGAAACTAAATTATCGGCTTTGCAACTAACTCATGATAACGCAACAGTTTGTTGTGCTAGAATTGTTCCTTTATTTTTATTTTGCATACTCTTACTAACAGCCTGTGATGAACCAGAGCAGTTACCTGTATATCTACACATCGAAGAAGTTGAGGTGCAGACAGATTCAGAATTGCAAGGAAGTAATTCTAGTAAAGTATCTACTGTTTGGGTTTTTGCCAATGAGCAACCTATCGGAGCTTATGATTTACCCGCCTATATTCCTGTATTAAGTCCCAGTACCATGAAAATATCCATCCAAGCAGGTATCCCACGTAGTGGTATTTTCAGTACACGGGTCGTCTATCCCTTTTACACACTTACATCTAAGGTATTTGAAGTCGAGCCATTAGATACCGTTTCTTATCGTCCTGTTGTAACCTATAAAGAAGACATTAAATTTAAATTGGTTACAGATTTTGAGAGCGGTAATCCTTTCAGGGAAACAGATAATAGTGATTATTTAGACATTATAGCTGATCCTACCAAGGTATTTGAAGGCTCACGTAGTGCAAGAGTTCAATTAAAAGGCAATAATAAGACTTTTGATATTAGCTCCTTAAGTCACTTTGAGTTGCCAGTTGAAAATGTAGCTTCCTATCTCGAATTTGATTATCAGTTTGATTATTACGTCGAATTATTTATCGAAGGGCGAATTACGAGTAATAATACGGCCATTCAAAATCGAATTGTAGTCATTAATCCAAAGACAGAATGGAATAAATTTTATGCTGATCTTTCAGATAGTGTACAGGCACTTCAAAGAGATTATGGTGTAGATGATTTCAAGATCGTTTTTAGGTCTACTATTCCTGATTCTGTTGCTGT
>JAHDFT010000372.1:3282-5583 GCA_020628015.1 Bacteroidota bacterium | reverse complement strand
CTTAGTAATACTTTTACCTAATAATTCGTAAAACTTGTTCCATTTTTTTCAAAAAACTTTCCACAGGATTTGTCAGAGAACCAAAATACAAAACAGTCAAAGAATCCTCAAACTATACCTGAAACTCCCCAACTGCCTTTTCACAACCTTCCCAGTTAATTTTAACATTAGCATCATCATACAATAACTCTTCAGGAGGGAGCAAATCAGGGAAACCTTTCCAGCCAGCAGTTGGACCGTAGAAATCCCCTGGTTTAGATGCTGGATCCATAACTGCACGAATGATACCTGTTGCCCCATCCTCAGCAGTTTGTGCTTGTTGCATAAACTCACTATTACCATCCATACCACCATCTGCTGCCGTTGTGACTTGTAGATTTGTCAAAGCGAGTCCTGGATGTGCTAGTAAAGGAAGTACATTGGTCACATTGGCTTCTTCTAATTTCTTTTTAAGTCCATAGGTAAAAGCCGCATTTGCCAATTTGGTTTGATGGTAACGCATCCATCTTGGGCCTCGAAAGCTCTGATTTTCCTCTTCTGTACCATCTCCACCTAAATTTCCTCCTTTAGCTTCAAAATACTCTTGTTCTAATGGTGGACCTAAACGTGCCATTGAGGTGTGATTGACAATTCTTGCTTGCTCACTCTTTTTCATGAGGGGATACAACTCTTTAGTAATCAGGAAGTGGGATAATACATTGGTTTGTATCTGCACATCATAACCATCTGAAGTGGCTTGGTCTTTCAATGCCATAACACCAGCATTATTAACCAATACATCAACAACGTCATATTTTTCCTTGATCGCATTTGCTGCATTACGTACACTATCAAAGCTTTGTAGATCACAAGGAATCCAATCAAAACTTCCATTAGGTACTTCTTCCTGTAATTGCGCCAAAGACTTTTCTGCTCTTTCACTAGTTCGATTGAGTAGAACGACTGTTGCGCCTTTCTTAGCTACTTCTCTAGCGCAGACCCAACCTGTTCCACTAGTAGTACCAGTAATTGCGACTACTTTTCCACTCATATCTTGGGAGTGGTCTGCAAGTGTTTTTTCGAGATGCAGGGTTTTTATTTGATTCGTCATGTTTAAAGATAAATTTTAATAAGAATTTATTGCATATACAATAGTTATACTGTATTGCTACATTATCATTAACAACTTATACGCCTTTCGGTTCGAGGAAGGAATATTTAAACAAGATGACTATTTCAAAAGGCTTCCCCTTTTATTTTTGAGAATGTATGCCAATTCTATTACCCTCAGTATCAATAAACTGAGCAAAGAAACCAAATTCACCAATATCTGTTTTTGGAACAATCAATTTACCACCTGCTGCTTCTACCCTTCCTGCTTCGGCAGCCACATCTTCACAAGAGAAATAGATAATGGTACCATCTGTGCTTGGTTTATTATCTGGAGAATGAACTAAACATCCTGATGATCCTTTTTGGTCAGGCCCACCAAAGGAATACATTTTAGTATCTGGCATCTCAATAAATTGGAAGTTTAGATTGAAGACTTTTGTATAAAATTCTTTTGCTCTTTCCAAATCTGTAGTGGCGATCTCTAACCATTGTACGGAATTACTCATTTTAGATAAATTTTACTTGTTTTTTAAATTGGTTAATATTTCTCAAAGATAATACTTTTGTAATAAAAAACCATCCTTTAGACTAAAAAAAACACCAAAAAGCCAAAATTAAATTCAAAAAATATCTAAAAATATTAGTCATATTTAATAGGCTACTCATATTTATCTTTATCATTGTTTACTGCTCATTCAACCAATCCAATGCATACTTCCACAATTCCTTTCTTTTTGAGCTGAAAAACTTCATATGTCCTATTTCTTTATAACCATATTCACTAGGTTCTATAGTAATGATTTTTGCATTCGCCTTAGAATATACCCTTATCATATCTTTTACATTGGCATAATTCGCAATTTCATCATCAGAAGCATGCAACCATAAGGAATTGAAGGTCAAGGCATCATAAAAATGTTCCTTAATGGTTTGATTGTCTAAATCTACTTTGACATATCCTTCACCATTGCACCATTTGCTCCATTCAGCGGCAACTAATTTGGGTAATGGCTCACCCATGCCCACCCATTGAGATTTAGTATGTCCGAAAATAAAATTGCTGACTGGAATATAGACATTTAAAAAGAAGGAGGATTTCCATTTGAAAGAAGGGCTAGAATTTTTCAAACTACCAGATGAACTGCCAAAATTGACCATAGACTTTATTTCCTTCGCATTGTCCATTAAGCCCACCAATTGCCCGCCTGC
>JAHDFT010000372.1:0-3182 GCA_020628015.1 Bacteroidota bacterium | reverse complement strand
CCTGTTAATTCAAAGCCATCAGGACATTTGATCTTAATATTTGTTGCTTGATCCATTTTGAATTCATTTTTGATAGAAAAACCGTATTACAAATTTACAGTTTTCCCAAAAGCCTTGACTTGACAAAAATCAAGAAATGGCTTTGCGTCGAATTCTACTGAGGGTTTCAGGGGTCATATTTAGTAAGGAAGCAAGATAAATCAAGGGAATTTGGTTAAATATCTCTGGATAGGCTTCGTATAAAAATTGATACCGTTCTGTCGCATTCATAGAAATGAAGGTATAAATACGATGTTCTAAAGCAATAAAAAATTTGGTCAAAATAAGGTTTTCATAAGTATCCCAGTCTGGAAGTATATGCTTGATTTGTTGATAGTTTTCATAGGTCAAAGAAAATACGATACAATCTGATAAGGTTTGAAAATGCCAAAGCGAAGGGCGTTGTCTTTTAAAACTTGGAATATCTGTCACCAGTCGATTTTTCCAATAAACCCAATGCGTAATTTCCTTATTTTTCTTATTGGCATAGCAGCGAATGTATCCATCAACCAAAAAAAACATTTTATCAGAAAATCCATTTTGCTTTACTAAATAAATCCCTTTGCGAAAGGTCTCTTTTTGAAAAAGATGACGGATGGTTTTAAATTTCGATGGAGGTAAATGAATCGAAACTTGCAAGTAGGCTTCTAGTAATTCAATATTATTATGCTGCATTAGATTTTTATAATTGCGAAATTATTGTTTTTCCAATTTTTCCTAAAAAAATCATTCCTTCCATCCAATAAATTTTAGAAAATCCTCACTCGGCTTGACCTGATATTTCAAAACATAATGCTCCGCAAAACCTTCTGGCCACAACCATTCTTTATGATGATATTCTTTAGTACCCACAACTGTTTCATCAATTCGACTTCGTGAAAATCCACGAGTGTAGATCAATTCACTTTCCTGTTCTTTTACTTTGATGAGATCAAAAATCTGCTTGGCTTGTGTTTTGGTTAATTGATGGGCTATTGGTTTGGGATACTGAGGCGAATCCTTTGAATACCAGTAACCTTCGATTCGTTTGCCATTTAACATAAAAAAATGTTATTTATAGATATTAAAGTCACCCCCCAACAGGCTTTATTCTACTAAAACTCGACGCTTGATTAAAGACATTAAACAGAAAATCATTTTCATGCCCATTCACAATCCAAGACTCAATATGATTGTCCTGCGCTATTTGAACCGCTTCCACCTTAGATTGCATCCCACCAGATCCCTGAGCCGAAAAATCCTTTTGAATGTATTGATTGATGCTGGCAATATCCTCAATCACTTCAATCGTCTTTTTTTGATCATCATAAATACCAAAAGTATTGGTCGCCAAAATGAGCAAATCCACTTTTAGTAATACAGCTACATAAGCAGAGAGTTTATCATTATCCCCAAATTTAATTTCCTCCGTTGCGGTGGTATCATTTTCATTGATAATGGGTAAAATATCATGCTTCAAAAGCACATTGATTGTGTTGGTGATATTGTCTTTGGACACCTCATTATCAAAGTCAGAATAAGAGAGCAAACATTGCCCAACAGGAATGCTGTAATCTCGGAAAGAATCATGTAGTAGACGCATCAAAAAGGGTTGCCCAATGGCGGCCAATGCTTGTTTTTCCCTTAAATTCGTCCCTAGTTTTTCTAGGTGCATAAATTGTTTGGCGGCAGCAATTGCCCCCGAACAAACGAGAATAATATCATATTGCTTCCTCAACTCCACAATCTGAATGGCAATATCTTCCAGTTTTGCCCTTGATATTTTGTCCTTGCCTTTAGTAAGGGTAGCGGTTCCTATTTTGATTAATAGTTTTGGTTTATCTAGTTTGTCCATTTCCTCTAATTATCCATTTATTGGTTACTAATTGTTCGATGCCTAGCGGTCCACGATGATGTAATTTTTCGGTGCTAATGGCCATTTCTGCGCCTAGTCCGAATTGATAACCATCCGTAAACCTTGTCGAGGCATTGTGATAGACCGCCGCACAATCCACCTGCTCCATAAAAGCATCAGCTTCTTCGGCATTTTCACTCACAATCGTCGCAGAATGTTTACCCGAAAATTGATTAATCAATTGAATCGCATGATCCAAATCAGCCACTTTTGCCAAGACGATTTTTTTATCCAAAAACTCCTCCATCCATACGTCCTCATTGACTTCTTGAATGATTTCTACTTCCTGCGCTTTTAATTCGATAATTAATTGCTCCACAAAAGTCGCTGGCAGTTTTTCATGAATCAAGACCTTATCCAGCGCATTACAAGCCGAGATCTTTGATATTTTCGATTGCACAATAAGCGATTGCGCCATCTTCAAATCCGCTGTTTCCGACACATACAAAAAATTATTCCCTCGTCCACTCACCAAAACAGGGCATTGCGCCACACTCTTGACATAGGCGATTAATCGTTCTCCACCTCTTGGGATAATAAGGTCAATATTGGTATCAGGATTTTTGAGGTAATTTTGCAGGGTGACTCGATCCATATCTAAAAACCGAATCCAATTTTCGCTCCATCCTATTTTCTGTAAAGCTTTTAGCCAGCAATCATGCAAGACTAGGTTAGTCCGTCTTGCCTCCTTACCTCCTTTCAATAATATTTTATTCCCCGATTTCAATGCCGTTGCCGTTGCCTCCACCGTCACATCAGGTCTGGATTCATAAATAATCAAAATACTCCCAAAAGGCACCGTTTTATTGACGATCTGCAAACCATTTTCATGCTGAAAGGCATACAATTCCTTACCCAAAGGCGATTCCTTTTTGACCAACTGCTGCAAGGCATCAATCATATTGTCCACCTTTTTATTATCCACAATCAATCTATCGTATAGTGATTTATCATTTTGATCACAATGGGCGATGTCGATTTTATTCGTTTCGATCAAGGTCTGCCTTTGCGCCTCTATTTGCTGCGCCATTTCCAATAGTACCTCATTGATTTTTGCTTTCATATAATGTGCTGTGTTTAAGTGATGGACTAAAATAGCTTGCTTTTTTTGATATTCCAATTTTTTATTAAGGTCAAATAATGGGTATTAGACAGGATACCAACTATATTAATAAGCCAGCTTCATAACATCCCCCTTTGGAGGGGGCTTGGGGGAGGAACTGCTTGCCCTATTTGAATTATAGACTAT
>JAHDFT010000371.1 GCA_020628015.1 Bacteroidota bacterium | reverse complement strand
TATAAGACCTTCATAATAAGGATTAAACCTTCCCCCAAATATGTCATGCACTCAAATCAAACCACAGCTTTCCATACAATCGAATATTTTCAAAATATGACGATCTGTAATGCTATAATAGACATTCATACCTATTTTTTCCGATTGTAATAGACCTCGATCTTTCATTTTGATTAAATGGTGTGACAATAAGGATTGTTCTACATCCATACCTAAGTCGGCTTGAATTTCTGAAACCGATTTTGGTTCAGCAGCTTCAAGGCTTTGCAATACACTTAATCTAATAGGATGACCAATGGTTTTTAAAATCTCCGCAGCCTTCTTTATATGATTAATATGAATATTTCTTTTAACTTTCATTTGTGCAAAATACGATATTTTATTTAATTTTAGGCAAAAATAAAACTGTAAGTATACTTATACAATAAATTATTTAGGTAACATTTACAAATACACTCCTTTATACATTTCAAAGCAATGTGTTTTTTATTAATTTAAAATGCCAGGATATACATTTTTTTTTGGTTTGATGTCTATCGGATAGGCATGCCTTGCCCCTACGATAATGCGAATTCAAAATTCTGAACCAATTCTGTGATAGAGTATAACATTTTTTCAGAAAACAAATAAAAAAAACAATACTGCGTAAAAAACTAATAACCTTTCCTTTAATTCAAAAATACAAAACATAAGCACTATACAAAAGAACATCTATTTTTAGAAAAAACTACAAATTTAGTTTTTGCTGTCCTATTGATTTTAGTTCATCTTTGTTAATGAAAGTCGAAAGATAGTTTGATGGTTTATTAACTATTAGGGAACTCACAAAATTAAATCCATCTATTATCTCCTATCACTTCTATTCATTAGGATAATGGAGAAAGAGATTTTCGCCATTATCCTATATATAAATTACCTAAAAAAGAATCGCATTAATACTGGTATCATTTATCAGATTTGGGAATAAGACCGATCCTATGGGATGCGGTCTTTTTTTTGTTTGGGGATCAATCGTAATCACGATCTATATATCTACAAAACCCAAGCCGTCATCGCCTCCACACTCTCCCGCCCAAGTGGTTTTCTCAATTCCAGTCCTTTGCGTTCGAGGTCATTGACCAAATAACCAAGGGCTGGATCAATCCAGACCGCACTTTCCTCGTCTCGGTAGTGGATCAATAGGGCGATTTGATAGAGTAAGGTCAATCTTTCAAAAAGTGGTTTGGCGGTTAATTGGAGGACATCCTTTTCGGCTTCGGATGCCTTTTCAATGAGGTTTAATAATTCCTGCATATAGCCTGAAAGTGCTTGACTTTCCGGCTTTTCTAATTGACTAAAAATGCTGGCGATCTCATTGACCATTATATTCAAACCTGCGGATTTGTGTAAGGCACGCAGCATATCCAAAATCATAATATTACTAGCTCCTTCCCAAATCGGTAAGACCAAAGCATCTCGGAAAATCTTAGGCATCACCCCATCTTCAATATAACCCATACCACCCATCAATTCCATCGCCTCCCGAATGACATAAACCCCATCCGTTGCGGTAGACTTTTTAACCATTGGGGTCAACAAACGCAATAACTGTGCTTCGTCTTTATTTCCATTATCGGCTTGATCTAGGGCGATAATGGCTCGCCAGCTTAGGTAGAAGTTGGCAAGATTGTGGGCATTAAGCTCGGTCAGCTTTTCTCTAATTAAGGCGTGATTGAGGGCATTAGTACCAAAGGAAGTACGGAATTTGAGGAATTGATAAGCTTCGGCTACGGCTCGTCTACTGGCTCCGATGGCAGCGATGGAATTGTAGAGCCGAGAGAGGTTAATCATATCAGTCATAATCTTAAATCCTTGAAAGACTTTCCCGACTAATTTTCCTACTGTATCGGTTAAAATAATCTCTGCACTGGCCATAGACCGCACGCCTAGTTTATCTTTCAATCGCACGACATTCATGGTGTTTTTGCTGCCATCGGGTTTAGTCTTTTCAATCATAAAAATAGATAAACCCTTCGTCCCACTAACTTCCTCATCTGTTCTCGCTAAGGCGAATATAATTTCTGCATTGGCATTGCTACAAAACCATTTTTCTCCATTTAATAAATAGTAATCGTCTTTCCAATGGGTCGCAGTCACTAAATTGGCTCCGACATCGCTGCCGCCTGCTTTTTCGGTTAAAAACATGGCTCCTGTATACAGCTCTTCCGCTACAGTCGTGGCGATGTGTGGGAGTAGGCGTTCTTTATCGGCATCGGTGCAGTAGCGGTCGATGAGTCGGGCTACGCCGTCGGTCATGCAGAGTGGACAGAATAAACCGCATTCACTCATAGCAAATAAGAATCCTGAAACAAATCCTAAGCGATGTCTTTCTGTTTGAAATTGTTGTCTGAGTTGAGGCTCCCATTTGACTCGAAACATTTGGGAATCAATGGCCATTTGGGTCATTTGGTGATAGGCGGGGTGAAAGCGTATTTCATTAATCATTTCCCCATAGAAATTGCGCTTGATGAGCTTGGGGGTTTCTTTGTCGGCGGTTAAGGATAGTTCATTCATAATGCCTGCGGCTCGCTCACCTAGTGTTTCCCACTTATCTTGCATGTGGGCTTGTCCTTCTGTGGAGATATTGTTTTTAATGAAGTGTTGTAATATTTGGTCGCTTTGGTAAAAGTTTTTACTAGCTCTGAAGTTGTCGTTGAGGACTTTATTTTTTGCTGTGCTTGTTGTTTGCATGGTTTTGTATTGTATTTGCGGACAAAATGTGTATGTATGACAAGGTGTGCCTTGTTTTTACTGAATGTGTGAACAATGTGTATGTAGGGACAAGGCGTGCCTTGTCCCTACGGGTTTTATATTGTGTAATCTCAATAAATAATTTATTACACAAGTAATTTGCCATCTTATCATTCTTTTGATGAAAAATAATAATTTTCTAGGACAATGCTAAATATACTGCTCCACATTTTTATTAACCTACCTTTAACTAAGCCTTAACTGTAGTTCCTAGCTATATCTTTTAAGTTTGTCATGTCTTGATTACAGTATATTATTAGTTAAAATCATTCACTATGACAAACTATTATATTAACCCTTTGCTCTGCAATTACTTCATTTTACTAGCTTTATTATGCTACAGCTCCCCCACTCTTGCCCAACCCAATATCCCCAATCCAATTCCAGGCGTACTTTATGTACAATGTATGATTCCAGATCAATTTGAGACGGTTACGGAACAAGTTTTGGTTCGGGAAGCTAGTAAAAAATATATTGTGTTGCCTCCTATAGTTGATACGATCAGTAAAAAGGTGATGATTGAAGAAGCCTATACGACTTATGAATTACAGCCAGCGACCTTTACTTATAAGGAAGAACAAGTAATGATACAAGATTCTATTATTAATTATATCACCATGCCAGCCACTTATGATACCATTCAAGAATATGCCTTAAAAAGTCCAGGGCGTACTGATTGGCGGCAAAAAGAGGATTCTACTTGCTTGAGTGCTAATCCTAAAGACTGTTTTATTTATTGCTTAGAAGAGATACCTGCGGTGTATGAACTCAATACCAAAATAGTGGTGCGTGAACCTGCAAGTATAAAGCGAGTGGTAGAGCCACCAGTTTATAAAACGATGCGCCATAAGGTCGTGGATCAGCCTGCAAAATGGGTTAAAGTGGAGGTTCCAGCTAAGTATAAGACGGTAAAAGTTAGGGTTATACGAACTCCTGCGACGGTTAGAGAAGTAGAAATACCTGCGGAATATAAGACCATAGAAACACAACGTTTATTACGTGTGGGTGGTTTTACTGATTATGTCCCAATGGATAAAAATGGACATATTGTGTCTCAACCTACACCTCCACCATCCACTTCTCCACCAGCTCCTCCTTCCCCTAATCCGCATCAAAATAGTCCTGTGAGTGCGTCAATACCTCCTCCTAATACTAATGCATACCATACAGAAAGCTATGACTTTATTAAAGAAAATAAATTCACCCAAGTCCTTAATGAACCTCGCTCAACCTTTTCTATAGATGTAGATAAGGCAGCTTATAGCAATGTCAGACGCTTTATTCACAATATACCCGAAAACGTTTTTCAGGCAGCATTGACAGATCATCATACAGCGGAAACTATATCACCACAAAACAACAGCAATAACAATTCTCCCTATCATTTACCACCCAAAGATGCCGTTCGCATAGAAGAAATGATTAATTATTTTGAATATGATTATCCAGCAGCCAAAGATCACCCTATTGGCGTTCATACAGAAATGGATATTTGCCCTTGGAATGCCGATCATCATTTATTACATATTGCTTTGCAAGGCAAGGAATTAGAACAAAAGGATATTCCCCCACATAATCTAGTCTTTTTATTGGATGTCTCTGGCTCAATGAATCATCCCAATAAATTGCCCCTATTGCGTAAGGCTTTTAAACTACTGGTAGAGCATTTGCGAGAAGAGGATAAAATCTCTATTGTGGTTTATGCAGGAGCAGCAGGTATGGTCTTGCCTCCAACTAGCGGTAAAAATAAAAGCCAAATTATAGCTGCCTTAGATCAACTTAAAGCAGGCGGTAGTACAGCAGGCGGCAAGGGCTTAGAATTGGCTTATCAATTGGCTAAGGAGCATTTTCAAGCAAAGGGCAATAACCGCATTATACTGGCTACAGATGGTGATTTTAATATCGGTCCTTCCTCTGATGCAGCAATGATTCGATTGATTGAATCCCATCGAGATGAGGGTATTTATATTACTACTTTAGGCTTTGGTATGGGCAATTATAAGGATGATAAATTGGAAAAAATAGCACAGTATGGCAATGGGAATTATGCTTATATTGATAATTTTAATGAAGCACGTAAAGTATTGGTTACAGAAGGTTTAGGGACGCTTTTTACCATTGCTAAGGATGTTAAAATACAAATTGAGTTCAATCCTGCTAAAGTAAAGGCTTATCGTTTGGTGGGGTATGAAAATCGCTTACTGGAGGATGCTGATTTTGAGGATGACAAGGTAGATGCTGGGGAAATTGGTGTGGGACATTCGGTAACGGCTTTGTATGAGGTGATACTAGCGGATGGTAAAGGTTTTAGACGAAAATCCAATCCATTAAAATACCAACAGACCAATATTAAGACGGATGCTTTTAGCTCTAAGGAATTGGCTATGGTACAATTGCGCTATAAATTACCAGCAGATACGACCAGCCAATTGATCCAAAAAAATATACTCGTCAAAGATATGGGTAAAATTACGGATAACTTTCGTTTTGCCTCAGCCGTTGCCGCTTTTGGTCTATTATTGAGAGATTCCGAACATAAAGGAACAGCCAACTACACCCAAGTATTGGAGCAAGCCAAAGGAGCTTTGGGCAAGGATAAGGAGGCTTATCGAAGGGAGTTTTTGATTTTGGTGGAGAAGGTGAAACGATATGTGGAAAGACAGGATCGTTTGTAGGAAATAGAGAAGGTGTCTTGTCCTTACTTTTGTGTAAGATTTTTGGAATATTTTGCCGTTAAAAAATCTTATAAAGTCTTGATTTTTGTTTCTTTTGATCAAAAAAAAGAAAATTCAGTTGTTATCAAG
>JAHDFT010000370.1 GCA_020628015.1 Bacteroidota bacterium | reverse complement strand
GAAGATTGGTTCTGGGTAGCTTGTGAGCGTCCTGGCGGTCGTGGAAAAGCTGATTTAACAACAAATAGTCTCGAAGCATTCCCGAACCCATTTGCTGATGCAACAACTATCGAGTTTGGTACAGTTGAAGCAGGTAGTGCTAAACTGTCTATTTATTCTTTAGATGGTAAGGAATTGATCAATTTATTTGATGGGGAGACAGATGCTAAAACAGTTTATACGGTTCCATTCCAAACAGATTACATGGCAAATGGTATCTACTTATTACGTTTAGAGACTTCAAATGGAGTAGTAACTAATTACAAATTAGTCGTTGCTAAATAATCCTTTTGTAGAATGCAGGTCTACTTGGTGGTTAATCATTAATCACCAGTAGCCCTGTCCATCTCAGTAATAATTGAGCTATTATTCATAAAAAACGAAAGGCGAGTTGATTTATAAATCAGCTCGCCTTTTCTTTTGTATATTATATTCATTCGATTTTTCTAATAACAAGCAAGGAATCATATCTATTCTCTGGCATTCATTTTATATGAAGCATTAAAGTAATAAACATTCATTTTATATTTTTGTAAATTTATTTTTCACTCGTTCCTATATCACCATACTAGAAAGCTTTTTGAGCAATAACATGAAAAATATGCCAATGCTTTAGGTCTGTTGAAGTAGCCGTTCTCATATCTTTTTCCTCTTCTAACCAATATTTAATGTCAAAACCTCTAAACATATGTTCCACTTCCTCTTTTGTCTTTAAATCTAGTGTCTTCCAATCATCATTGATCCCAAAAAATGTTCCGACAAACCAGCCACCAGGAAAAAGCGATACCCTTATCCGTCTCCATACTGTTTCTCGATATTCTTCAGGACAAAAAGGCAAGGAATAACTTGCATTGATTAGGTGAGCACTTCCCCAATAAGCATTTTCAAACGAACCACAAAAATAAATAAAACGATCAAAATATTTTTCTGGTAAATTTTTCAACATCATATCAAAAGCATTAGGATCATTATCCACAGCCATCACTCGCCAATCTCGTTCCAGAAGCGCAAGAGAATCTTGACCAACACCACTTCCTAGATCTACTGCCAAACGTTCTTCTTCCAAATCCTCTCCCATCATCTCCAATGCTTTTAACAATAGTGGACGAGGTGGTGTTCCATTTAATTTTTGATAGTATTCCTTCCAATTTCTTGACTTATTTTGCTGATGCTTCATAAATATTAAAATATAATTTTATTTCTTACTACTCTTAAAAGCACATTCTATTAACAACGTATTTTCTTCCATAATCGCTGCTTTTATTCCTACAAAATGCACAAAACAAATACATAAATATAACAAACATAGATAACTAACTTATGTTCGTAACTTTAAAAGCACAAAAAATATAACATACAAAAATTTAATATTTTTTCATTTTTAGTAAACTAATTCGTTCTAAGCTTCGTTAAAGCAAAGTTATTCATCGCTTACATCTATAGGATACAGGAGCTTAGTGTATCCTTCTAGTAATGGAATCCCCAAAAGCATTAAATATACGCTATTGATAATTCATTACTACTCTCTTATCTTTTACAAATATTAAATAACTAACTATGTCAAAGCAATTATGTTTTAAAATTTGGGCTACTATAGCTCTATTGATCTTTACAATCACTCATATCCATGCTCAAGATCATACAGACGAGTTCTCTTCATCTGAAATTATTTTTGTAACTGGGCTTATCAAAAATAGCACAGACGGTACTTTACTTTCTAGCAAAGAAATTAACTTTCTAGACAATGGAGTAGCAGTTATACATGCTAATGTATCTACATCTGGACACTATGGTATTGCGATTTTAAAAGAATATCTAGCTCAATCTACTGATTTAGTGATTCAAATAGAGGGATTTACAGATTATGTGATTGAGAATATTAATAGTTTATCAGATTATATACAATTAGATATCAAACTCAATGAACAGGTTTCAGAAATAGAACCAACAACTTTGAAAAAAATGAACGAACAAACTACAAATCCCTTCATTATGAGGTTTTAATAGTAGTTGACATTTAAACTTATAAGAATGGCATCAAAAAACACTATATCATTATATTGCTTTTTTGATGCCATTCATTATTACAAAGAATAACAAGTCTATTTTTAAGCTAAAACCTCTCCGTATTTTTGCTTATATTGGTCAATATGTCTATGCATGATATAAAACCATAGTGGTGGAAATAAAGATAATACAACCATTCCAGGATAACCTGTAGGCATTTGCGGAGCTTCTTCAAAATGCCGCAATACTTGATACTTCCTGCTGGCTTTATAATGATGATCTGAATGACGAGTTAATTCAAACAATAAAATTCGCCCAACAGTATGATTCGAGTTCCATGAATGTACAGGCATTACTCGTTCATAATGTCCATTCTCCTTTTTTTGGCGACGCAAGCCATAATGCTCCACATAATTAACCGTTTCTAACAATAAGAATCCTATAATAGCTGCAATAATAAAATTGATCGTGCCTACCCAACCAAAAAAGTAATAAATCAAGCCAATAAAGATCAACTGAATGACTTGATACCAAATCATTTCATTATGTATAGACCAAAACGCCTGCTTTTTTTTCTCCAAGCGTTTCGCCTCTAATTTCCAAGCAGAAATATAACCGAAAAAAACCGACTTGAACCAAAAGAAATAAACAATCTCTCCTCGATCTGCCGAGGCAGGATCTTCTGCTGTAGCCACATTTTTATGATGCCCTCTATTATGCTCAATAAAGAAATGCATATACAAAGAGGTTAATAATAATGCTTTGGACATCCATTGTTCATGCTTCGTAGAACGATGCCCCAACTCATGTGCTACATTAATACCTAACACACTACAAGCAATTCCCATTCCTATCGTTCGTCCAGCCATCTCGAATAAGGTCAAACCTGGTTCGGTAATGGCATGTAAAAAATAATACAATAAAATATATTGTAATGGCACCATAAACCATACAAGATAATCATAAAACGGATCGGCTAAAGCCATTTTTTCCTCCGCTTCACTCATATTACTAGTAGAATAAGGTAAAATCAATTCTAAAATTGGAATCAAAACAAAGACATATAAAACGGCTATCCAAGCCCACCAACCATGACCGATAAAACTTAGTGAAATGATAAGTGGGCCAGTAAGTATGGCCCAATATTTAAGAAAGTTCGGATTAAGCAATGTTTGCATAATGTATGATATTGACTATAGTAATGAAAAATCTATTCCAATTTATTGTCTAAGTAGTAAATCAAGTAAAAGTAAATGACATTACCCCTTACTTTTCTATGACAAAATAATAAACTTTGTTGTAAAACACAATTCAGTTGTCATAAATAAACGAAGTCTATCCTACTATTGTACCATTTTTCAGATAGTCCAATACTCACTTTTCAATAATCATCCATAACTGTTGCATACTTTGATAGGTATTTTTCAATTGGTTAATTCGAGCATCTTGTATTGGAGCTATAGCAAAATCCAATTGATCAAATAGTTGCTGAATCCTTCTAATCCACCTAGCTGTTGCTGTTTTTTTAGACAATAACCATTGCTCGAAAGTGCCATAATCTACTATGGAAAAATAGCGTTCATTGAGTGGATCATTTTTAACCATCAGCTCTCCTATCGCTATTTGCCAATCTTCGTAAATCCAAGCCTCCCGTCCATCTAATATAGTCATGATCGCCTGTTGATATTCCAAAAGTTGTTTTAGGCTTAGTGTATAATTCTTTGTTGTTGTTCTCAAAAGTTTATGGAGTTTATAAAAGAATGGAGCATGTAATTCATTATTCTTCTCCTCAATAACCAGTCCCTTATCAAATGGTATATATTGACTCAACAAATATTGCAATTGTACAATAGTTCGAGATTCTATCTGTGGGTTATTTTGGGCAATAGCTAATACCTCTAGCAGCTTCAACCATTTCTGTTCATAATGAGTAGGGTTTTGGGCCAAACTCTGACAAACCGTATTAATCATCGCATAAATGTGATTGTGATGTTTATCCTGAATACTATGCAAATAAGCCCAATCTTTGCGAATAATGTGCAACCACCCCAATACTGCACATAAACGATAAAGGGTGCTAATGTGTCGATAATCTAAATAGTTATCTGTTATATTATTCAATTGCATACTAGGCATTCCATCCCTGAATACAATTTCTAAACGTTGACAACAGTTAGACAATGCTAATGCTAACTTTCTATGATAATGTTTAATAATGGCATCTTGGGCTTGTTTTTCTATTGTAGATGCAGTTTGATTTTCTGGTAAAACCAGTAAACTAGAGATGGGTTGGGTGCTTGTTTGCTCAATTACAAATGCATTAAAATCTTTGAATCCTATATAATTGGCCAATTTATCACGAGTTGGCTGTCGAGGATAAACCTGGTTCAATTGTTTATCAATACCAAAAAATCGTTCTAAAGTACTCCGTCCTAAATGCAATTTCACTTGCAATTGCATAATGTCATCTTGGCTAATCGCCAAAGCCACATCTCCCTTCAATTTTTGTTTGACTGCCGTTTGTAACGCTTCTAAATAGACCCATTTCTTGTCCTTAAAGTTTTTCATAAATCTCAAAATAATTTAAAACTTAAAATATTCAAAGCAAAACTATATAAACAACTATTAAACAGCTCCTTATACTTACTAATAAATCTAAGAACAATAATTGACTCCTAATTACTTCCTTTCCTATAGCAAACATTTTTTTTCCCAAACATATCATTTTATTTCCCAAACATCAGTTAAACCCAATTCATATATTAAAAAACAATTAATCAATAATTAACTTATAATGAGGTTATTTAGAGGAAAAAGTGAGGTTAATCTATTTTAAATATTACTTGATATTTGTGCTGCTAATCACAGAATTGTACTACAATTTTGTATTAGTCCATTCAGGAAGCATTAGACCTAAAATTTGTTTCAGAAGCGCTTCATAACACTAGTCTACAGCTTACTGAAGGTTCAAAATTAAATCTTTTAACCTTCTTAAAGCTCTTAAATTATGCAATCAAAATTATTGTATATACTGGCATTCGTATGCTTTATTTCGTTTAGTAGTTGTGAACAGGACAATTGGAATACTGGAGATTTTGGTGGTAATGGTAATGGTAATGGTAATGAAAATGGTGATTGGATTTTTCTAGGACTTAACGGTAATGGTTCTAACCATATTGATGAACTTATGGATATTAGAATTGGATTATCAGATGAGGAAGGAAATATAATCAATAATGCTATTCTAATCCTAAAAGATAGACGCAAACAAGCTTTTGAAGCAAAATCCAAGCGATCAGGTGGATATGAAGTAAGTTTAACACCAGGTTTTTATCAAGTAGAGGTGAGTCATGAAGAAGAAAACCAAATAATAAGTTCTATGACCCACTCCGAAGAAACTTTACACATAGAAGTAGAGTAAATAAATAGAGCTTTAAAAAGGGTAGAAGGGAGTGAGTAATATCCATCTAGTATTTATACTAGTGATCACTTGCTTGTTCTTAGGAACGAGTGAAAAATAAGTGTACAAATTTTGGTTAGGGAAATTTATCA
>JAHDFT010000369.1 GCA_020628015.1 Bacteroidota bacterium | reverse complement strand
ACGACTGTCATCTCCATTCGTCAATGGCGTTTTACCCTAGCAGCAGCCATTTTATTACTCACATTAAATATATGGACAATACAATACTTCATTCAAAAAAATACCAAAAACACTAATAATTTATTTATTGAAGAAACTTCCAATCATTATCTAATTTCTAATTTTAAAATTTACGAATAATGCGGCAACTACAATTATATAAATATAGCACTTGGGCATTATTGTGTTTAAATATTTTTGTACTCCTATTTTTCTTTGCATTCAAAAAACCCCCACCTCCTCCTCATGATAGTTTTGGTTTCAGACGAAAAGTACCTAAAATACTTCACTTAGCCTCTGATCAAAAGGCTCTTTTTATCGAATCCGCTACCAATCATAATCAAAACATGCGTAGAATTAACAAAAAACAAAAAGAATTGATTCAGCCTTATTTTCAAAGCTTAGTTGATTCTACAATACATATAGATAAAGAACAGGTATTAGATCAAATACAATTACTAGAACGAGAAAAAGTAAGCACCACTTTTGAACATTTTCAAGAAGTCAAAAGCATACTTACCCCCGAACAACAAGGTCATTATAAGAGGTTTGTAGAACATGCTTTAGAAACACTTCTTTTAGACTCAAGAAGTAAGTCTAAACGTCCACAAAGGGATTGATAATGGTTGGTAGAGTGATACAATTTGTTGATTTCAATAAAGATGGTTAATATTAATAGTAGATGGGAACCAGTTAATTGAGTCCATCTTTATAAAGGCAAGCATAAATTACTTCTTCATTAATATTGATTTGGGCTAATTCAATTAAACTAAACAGAAAAGCTAAAAAAACTTTAGGCACACGCAAAAGGTAAAGTAAAACTAAAGGTACTTCCCTTATCTACTTCACTACTCACCTTAACAATCCCTCCTTGCGATTCGACTAACTCTTTGACAATGGTAAGTCCCAAGCCTGTTCCTGATGTCTCTTGTACATTATTTCCATTCAATTTGTGATAAGGTGTAAAAATTGAGGATAAGGATTTTTTAGGAATGCCTTTTCCTGTATCTATCACCTCAAACCTTAATATCCAATTGTTTTCTTCCTGTTTTTCTGTAATGACATTTAGTTTGACCATCCCTACTGTAGTAAATTTCAAAGCATTACTGAGTAGATTGTATAAAATTTGAGATAAACGGACATCATCTCCATGTAGGTAAATCGGCACATCAGGATCAATATGAATATGGATGGGTACTTGTTGTTTTGTCGTTGAATACTTAAAAGAATTGACAATATTATTGACCAATTCTTTTAGTAAAAATTCCTTTTTATCAAAAAACAATTTATTCTGACTCAGATTAGCCAATTCCAACAAGTTGACAATCATTTTATGTAGATTGGTCGTGGTGGTTTCTAGGCTTGCTAGATATTCCTTTCCTTCTTCGGTATTAATGTGTTTTTTAAGAAAATAGGTAATGCCATTAATCTCTCTTACTGGAATTTTGATGTCATGACTAAACTTAGAAAAATAATTGATTTTTAGTTGATAGAATTTATTGAGGTATTCAATTTCCTTTTGCAGTAGTACCGATTTCTGTTTATGTTCTAGTAATTCTTGTTGAATAATGGACTCATTGCGTTCTTTTTGAACATGGTAAAGGTATTTGTACTGACTCGTTAAATCTTGTATAATCCATACAATAGTTGATAAGTCTTCTACTTGGCGTTTGAATATAAAATCAAAAACCCATTCTTTTTGGTTATACAGTACTTCTACTCTAGGGAAATAAAGCTCTCCTCCTTCCTTTCCCAATTCGATCAAGCTTGACTGAATACTTTCTAAAAAGGCAAAAACATCATACAGAGACCTATCCTTATAGGATTGAACATCAATAAGTGTATTACAAGTCTCTAACAAGCGTCCTTTTTCGTTGAATAGTACAATTTGCGCTTTTTGGGAAAGAAATTTTATTTTATAATCATTTGCTAACATTAATCATTGCTTGTGCGAGCTTAAGGAATACGTTTTCTACATTTGCGCCAGCCTTAGCTGATGTATAAAAATCAGGCTCAAGTGGCAAAATACTTTTCACCTCTTCCAGCGTCCTTTCATCCAAAAGGTCCATTTTATTACCTACAATAACAATAGGAGCTTTGGGAAGCTTTTGACGAATAAACTCAATATCCGCAGCCATATTGTAGAAACTAGATGGGCGAGAAAGATCAAAAACATAGATGACCCCACTACTACCCAAGTAATACGATTCTGGCACTCTAGCTTGTGATTGCTCTCCTCCTATATCCCAGATAATCATATTAATGCTTGTATTTTCTAGCTCTACTGCCTTCTTATCAATCCTAACGCCTAGCGTTGTTTGGTAATTAAACGGAAAGCGCGAATAGACAAACCTGCTAATGAGGGAAGTCTTACCCACGCAAAAACTTCCTGCCAAAATCACTTTTTTACTAATCGATCTCACTGCAATTTAGGTTTTGTTATAAATAAAATTTAAAAGCAATAATTTTACTTTTTATTTTGTAGTAAGGTACAATATTAGATATTATACTCTGACTCAAATTCTTGAATACTAACTTTCAACCGTTTTGATACACTCTCAAAAAGTCTATCATCTACATCCTTTATAGAATCAGGGACATGTTTACCAGAAAAGTGCATTAGATGTTTATCTAAATTTTGCTTAAAATGAGAGTCAAAAACCCCAGTTAGTACAGATGCGATATAGTATTTGTGAAAATGATTAATCAAAATTCGATATTTACCATATTCAATCGTTTCTAACTCTCCATACTCTTTTTCTCTAAAAGCATCTTGTACAAAGGCTTTAATGGCGGTTAGCATTCCAGCAATCAAGTCTACATCTGTTGTATTATTACTAGAATAGCATCCAATCAGTAGACCCGATTCCAAATGAATGACAAAAGCTTCTTCAATACGAATATTCATAGATTCTTTTACCAATAACTCTTCAGAAGAAACACCTGCAAAAAAGGCTTTCATTCGCTTCCAGTACCAACCAGGAGAGAATGCCTTTTCCATTTTATCACTAACATTTTGTAAAAAACCATCGAATTGATATTTTACATAACGTCTAACGATCTGCCCAATAATAGGATATAGTGTTTCTATAAATTCATCCCTAGAATATTTAATTTCTGCTTTTATCGTTTCTTTTACTTCATGCCCAAAATATTGTTGAAAATTAACTTTTAAATCTTTTATTTTGTTATTAAATATAGGTTCTACCTTTGAACCGAACTTCTCATCATTTTGATAATCCTCCTTCAGTCCACTCACATCTTCCTTAATAACTTCTACCTCATCTTTAAGGTCAGTTACCTCTTCCTTTATATCTTGGACTTTCTTATTAATTTCAAGCCGTGACTTTCGTTCCTCCTGTAAGAGAATCGTTTGTAACTGCTCAAATAATGATTTTTCATTCATAATTGCTGTTAATTAGAACACATTTCTTTATAATGCAAATTGGATTATATCCTATTTTATTCATTATATAACGACATTATTGATTACATTGATCAACGATTTATCCCCCAAATTACCTGTTTATTGTTTTTAGCATCTAATTTTAATCCATAAGCAATAATCAACATGTATTAATATAGTCTAAGAGTGGCTAGTATTTAGTACAATGTTGTAACATTAGTCAGACAACAAATAAAATGTAATCATCTTCCTAAAAAAATAGTTATCAAACTTTGCTATAAGGGCTTTGTATTAACATTTAGCTCATATATAGTTATTTAATAATAAAGGGTATACATTATACAGCAGTCTTAACTTTTTTAATTATTGTGACAACTTAGTACCTATATCAATCAACATCTGCCCAAGTGCCTGCCGATCAACTTTATCTTGCCCCAATTTTTCTAGTTCTCGCATAATTACTGTATGCTGCATTTCCATTTTTTGTTGTAATTGATCATTCAGTTCGTCAAGATCACCTCGTAAAGCACGATAACTCTCTTCTGAACTATTTTGCGATTGCTCATATAATTGGTCAATTTTGGCATTCAACTCTTCAAACTTACTCTCATAAGCCTGCATGTATTGCCCAAAAAGAATATTTCGTATCGCTCCTACTTCTGATTGTGGATTCATGAATGGAGAATCATTATTATTAGTGTGATTATTATTATTTGTTTGATTAGCCATAATGATGCTTTTGCAGATTATTTTACGCTTTTGATAGATAAAATTTTTAGGTTACTAGTTTAATTGATTGACATTGTAATTGATTAGTTTATAGAGTATAAAGGTTAGTATTTAACCTTCTCTTTATCACTAAAAAACCAATATCGACCATATTATTCATTTTAGTTTATGTTGAGCTTTACATTCAATTCAAAACTCCAAAATAAATACAAAAACAACGCTTTGCTATAGGAAAGTGCAATAAAAGTACCATAAATTATTCTTTGTAGTAAGAAACAAATAAATTGACTATTTTAGATTTCTAATAATGTCAATATCACTAGGTATAGTAATGCTATACTTCATGTATATACTTATATCATCTTCCTAAAACTCAGATCTATAAAAAATAAATTCCAATAAATATGAAGGAAATAAACTTACCTTTAGCTGATTTAAGAAAAGCTTACGTTGCTGATACACTTGATAAAAGCCAAATACATCAAGATCCTTTTGAACAGTTTGCAAAATGGATGGAACAGGCTTTATCTATTAAGGGAATTGAAGCGAATGCAATGACATTAGCTACAAGTAACGCTAATGGTCAGCCATCGGCAAGAATCGTCTTACTAAAGGGATTTACAAACGATGGCTTAGTATTCTATACGAATTATGAAAGTCGAAAAGGAGAAGAATTGTTAAAAAATCCTTTGGCGGCATTGCTTTTCTATTGGGAAATTTTAGAACGACAAATTCGTATTGAAGGAAAAGTAGCACGTTTATCTCCAGAAAAATCGGACGCATACTTTCACTCTCGGCCCAAGGGCAGTCAAATCGGGGCAATTGCCTCCCCACAAAGTCAAGTCATTGGTTCAAGAGCTATTCTGGAAGATAAAGTAAAAACATTGAGCCAAAAGTACGAAAATACATCCGAAATACCTAGACCTAAAAACTGGGGGGGCTTTCTACTTCAACCACAGCGATTTGAGTTTTGGCAAGGTAGAGCTAACCGTTTACATGACCGTTTTCAGTATACCTTAAAAGAGGATCAAAACTGGAGTATAGAACGCTTGGCTCCTTAAACTACAAACGCCTATAAACAAACAACAAATGCATATACATTTACTTTATTATTTATTATAAATCATACAAAAATATTATAAACAAATAATTATGCCATTTTCAGTAAACCCATTTTACTTGATCAAAATGAGCAGCCTATCGACATTGTTATTTCTTTTATTATTTTGTAGCTGTGAGCCTCTAGTATTAAAAGAACAAAACTGGACTTTATTGCCTACACCTGCAAAAGAGAAACTTTGGAAGGTGCAATTTATTAATCCCGATTTAGGCTTTGCTGTAGGTGGTGATACTTATCATAAAGGTGTTTTATGGAAAACAGCAGATGGTGGCAATCAATGGGAGATGATTCCAAATGAGGTGGGTAA
>JAHDFT010000368.1 GCA_020628015.1 Bacteroidota bacterium | reverse complement strand
ATGCCTAATTTATTTTTTGCTTGTTACTAAGAAATAGGCATTACTTGCTTATAAGCATTCATAATCGCTGCTAAAAATAAGTCAATATCAATCACATTCTCCTGCCCATCTGGATAATTAAGACTTTTATACTTTTGTTTTACCTTCAGCTTAAAAATATATTTGTCAGCCGTTTCGATAAAATTAGCCTTATTTTGTTGCTTATTTTTTAGCCGATACATTTGCTTTTGAAAACCTACGCTCACTTCTGCCAAATGCCTCACCTTATATTTGCGTTTAGTCTTCACTTTTCCACTAGTTCGCCGTTTGGTGACATTCAATTCGTGAATGGTGTCAAAGCCTTCCCACTGTATACTCGTTTGATCATTCAAACGTATTCGACCTTTTGCCCACTGATGGTGAAAAATCCGTTCTCGTAATTTATAGTATGGATCTCGCTCATTGAGATTCACCGTATCTATCAATTTCTCCTCTACATCTCCTCTATTAAAATCCAGCATGAGTTGGACTTTTGTTTTGGCATGGGCATCTTCTTTTAACACCAATAGAAGGGGTAAAATGAATTTGCGGAGGTGATTGACAATATCCGTTTTGGCATAACGATGTTGATACCAGAACTTAAACCCAACTCCTCCCAAAACACCAAACCAGATGGTCAAGAAAAATCCTACTATAAACACCTCAAAGATGTCTTCCATTCTGGGCTTAAAAATAATAAATAAAATGATGCCAATCAAAACCAATATAATTGCTACAGAGATTAATGCCCACATAGTAGAGACTGGCCCTCTTCTTTCATCGTTGATTTTATCATAACGTGCGACTCCCTTCAAAAACTGCTGCCATTGCTTAATGGAGAAAGTTCCATCTATATATTTTTCATTCACAAAAGCTTGTTGGACAGGGTTCAGCGTCTTGTAAGCATCTTTTATTTCGAATAATTTTTTTTTCATGGGCAGTTATTCTTTTAGCATGAAGATGAACGTTTAAATATAAAGAAAAAACAATAACTATTTTTATAACTATTCACTCCATTGTTCAAAATACTATACCTTTCCGACTATTTCTCCCCATTCAATACTATGTCCACATTCAAAATGTTTTTTAGGGCAAGATTTATGCCCATGTAAGCCACAAGGTCGGCAATTTAAGTTTTTAGCGGTTTGTATAATAAAAGATTGGTCGGAAAGTGGTGTAAAACCAAAACGGGGAATGGTGGAGCAAAATACAGCGGTGACGGGTGCATTAACCGCAGAAGCCAAATGCATCGGAGCCGAATCATTGACATAATTCATTACCGCCCCTTTCATCAAAGCTGCTGATTCGAGTAAAGAAAGCTGCCCTGCTAAGGTATGGACTTTTTCGGTTTGTTGACAGGCTTTTTGAATGGCTTCACAAGCCGCATAATCATTAGGTGCACCTAGTAAATAAACAGTATATTGGCTAGTCAATTGATTGATGAGTTGCATCCATTTTTTAGGAGGAACTTGCTTGGTATACCAAACAGAAGTTGGTGCAATACAGCAATAAGCCTGATTTGTTTGGATTTTTTGATCGTGTTTTTCTTGAAGATATAAACGAGGCTTGAAAATCACTTCATCACTTATAGGAGCCAATAAGCTACAATTGCGATCAATTTCATGAATCGGCTTGCTTGTATTTGTAGGAGCAATTTGGTGAGGGATACGATGTGTAAAGCTGAATGACCAAGGATTTTGGCTAAAACCAATCTTGGTTTTTCCTTTAGAAAAAGCGGTTAATAAGCCCATTGTAAAAAAGCGTTGTGCATTGACCACAATATCATAATCCACCGCTCGGATAGCCTGTATTAATGTCCATAATTCCTTGTATTTAGCTCCTTTTTTATCCCAAATCCACAGCTTTCGCAATTTGGGATGGGCTTCTAATAAACCCTCGTTACCCTTTCGCAGCAAAAAATCAATTTGTGCATCTGGATAATAAGCCTTTAATTTCTCAATCATACAAGTTGCCAAGATGACATCGCCAATAAATGCAGTTTGTATGAGGAGAATGGTCATGACTTATTTGAAAGTTAAAGGGTAACGAGAACTTCAAGCAGTTTTTATACCGCTCGATTGACATTAAATCCCTCTAATAATTGAGCAATTCTACTAAGGAAAGTACTGCCCAATGCCCCATCTACAATACGGTGATCATAAGACAAGGACATCATCATCATTTGACGCACCGCAATGACATCGCCATATTCCGTTTCTAGAACCGCTGGCTTTTTGCGAATCGCTCCGATGGCTAAAATCGCTACTTGCGGTTGATTGATGATAGGCGTTCCCATAAGGCTACCAAAAGAGCCGATATTGCTCATGGTAAAGGTACCACCCTGTATTTCTGTAGGCTTGAGTTTATTATTTCTAGCACGAATGGCAAGGTCATTTACTTGTTTTGCCAATCCAACCAAATTCAATTGATCCGCATTTTTAATGACAGGAACAATCAAATTTCCACTAGGTGTAGCTGTTGCCATTCCTACATTAATGTCCTTTTTAAGAATCATTTTATAGCCATCAACAGAAGCATTTACCTGTGGATATTCCTTCAATGCCTGTGCAATTGACTCTATAAAAATAGGGGTAAAAGTCAATTTTTCTCCTGTACGTTGTAGGAAATCGTTTTTATGTTGTTTGCGCCAGTTGACAATATTGGTGACATCCACTTCTACGAAAGAGGTGACATGTGGTGATATTTGCTTGGATTGTACCATGTGATCCGCAATCAAACGACGCATTCGATCCATTTCTACAATCTCTACATTGCCATTTAAACTCCCCCCAGTACTTGTAGACTTCGCTTTGACTGGCTTACTAGTTGCTGGTTGTTGCTTCTGTACAGGTGCAGAACTTGCACTAGCCGCTATTTTATTAACTGTAGGCGTTGGAACAGGTGCAGGCACATTGAATTGAGCCATTCCTCCTTCTGCTACAAATCGGAGAATATCTTTTTTGGTTACTCGACCATTTTTACCGCTACCAGATAATTGCTCTAAAGCCTCCATACTAATGCCTTCTTGTCGAGCAATATTGAGGACTAGCGGTGAGTAAAAGCGTCCACTACTAGGTTTGGTTAATGTTTGTAAACCATTCGTAGAGCTAGAACCATTTAGTTCTGCACTACCTGTTTGTAATTGTAGTTCTAATTGTTGCTGTGGTGAACCCTCCGCTACTTCTTCTAATACAACAGGCTCAGGTTTGGTTGCGCTTGCTTCTACAGGAGCTGTCACAGGTGTCGCTTCTGCTCCTTCTTCTTGCTCTACTGCAATCATAGCGATGACTGCTCCTACAGGAACGACATCCCCCTCTTGAAAAAGAATCTTGGTAATTGTTCCTTCAACAGGTGAAGGCACCTCTGAATCGACCTTATCTGTGGCGATTTCTACTACTGATTCTTCCTCTTCGATCACATCTCCTTCTTGTTTCAGCCACTTCAAAATCGTAGCTTCCATGATACTTTCCCCCATTCGAGGCATAACCAATTCGACTTGTGCCATAGCTTTTTTAATTTTAAGTAAAATTAATTATTTGATTTAATACAATTAATCAATAATGATGCAAAATTACCGAATTTTAATTGCTCTATCAAATTTACTAGTTAATACCAGCTCAAAATTGTTACTTTTGTATCGTCATTTTTATGACCTTCTTTCCAACAATTGATATGATCAACTGTTTTTGTCTCCGAAATTTTCCTATCAAATTTGTAAAAAAAGACATTCTATTATGGCAAAAATAAGCGTAATCGGTTCGGGTACTATGGGTAATGGCATTGCTCACCTATTTGCAATGAAAGGGCATCAGGTCACTTTGGTTGACCTCAATCAAGAGGCACTTGACCGAGCCATGAAAACGATCACGAAAAATCTGGATCGCATGGTGAAAAAAGAACGCATTAGTGAAGCAGATAAAACACAGACTTTAGCGAATATTACAACCGCTACCAATATGGTGGATTCGGCTGTTCCTGAGTCAGATTTGGTGGTCGAAGCTGCAACAGAAAATCTGGAAGTAAAGCTTGGTCTTTTTCAAGCATTAGATAATTTGTGTCAAGAAGATACCATTTTAGCAAGTAATACGAGTTCGATTTCAATTACAACCATTGCTGCGGCTACTAATCGACCAGAAAAAGTGATTGGAATGCATTTTTTCAATCCTGTTCCAGTAATGAAATTGGTAGAGGTGGTCAAAGGTTATGCGACAGATGAGGCAGTTGCTCAAAAAGTGGTGGACTTGTCTAAGGAATTAGGTAAAGTGCCTGTTTTGGTCAACGATTATCCTGGTTTTGTCTCCAATCGTATTTTAATGCCCATGATTAATGAAGCCATCCATACTTTATTTGAAGGTGTTGCAGGTGTGGAGGAAATTGATACGGTAATGAAATTAGGTATGGCACATCCAATGGGTCCTTTGTTCTTAGCAGATTTTATTGGCTTAGATGTTTGTTTGGCAATTATGCGAGTTTTACAACAAGGCTTTGGTAATCCTAAATATGCGCCTTGTCCATTATTGGTCAATATGGTGGCTGCTGGTAAGTTGGGACGTAAATCGGGAGAGGGTTTTTACCAATATCAAGCAGGAAGTAAAGAGGTGAAAGTAGCCAATAGATTTGTGGTTTAACGTATTCTGTGTTTTATGACTTTGGAGCCACAACAGGCTCATATAAAACCCTTCCATCTACACAATGTAATCTAGGACTAGGGAATTTTTCTATGATTTGATAATCATGTGTGCCTACAATCACCGTTGTATCTGTCTCCTCTGAAATCTGCATGAGTAGTTGAATGATCTCTTCTGAGGTTTCGGGATCTAAATTACCCGTTGGTTCATCAGCCAAAATCAAAGCGGGATCATTCAATAAAGCTCTTGCAATAACGATGCGTTGTTGTTCTCCACCAGATAATTGATAAGGCATTTGATGTTTTTTATGCCCTAAGCCAACCACATGTAAGACCAAATCAATGCGTTGATTGATTGCTTTTTCGTCTTTCCAATCGGTGGCTCGCAACGCAAAATCAAGATTATCTACTACTGTTCGGTCGGTTAATAAGTGAAAGTCTTGGAAAATAATGCCTAATCGTCTTCTTAAAAAAGGTACTTGCTTGGTCTTCATTTCCTGTAGATCAAAACCGACAACCTCACCTGTTCCTTCTTTTAGTGGTAAATCTGCATATAAGGTACGTAGTAGACTGGTTTTTCCCGCTCCTGTTTTTCCTACCAAATAAAGGAATTCTCCTTGCATAATATCCAAACTGACCTGATCTAAAATCAATTGTTTCTTTTGGTAAATACAGGCCGCTTTCAGACTGATTACCTTCGTTTTTTCTGTAGTAGAAGGAGCCTGTTGAGGAATTGAAGGGGCTTGATTATTTGCTATAGCTGCCACAGCGCAAAGTTTTGATTAATAAATGGTTGGTTGCTCTTATTTTATGTATTATTTACTACAACTATTATACTGATTTGGCAGAAATGAAGGCTTTTAGAAAAAAATGACGGAGAAATGGCAGGAGGGAGCGGAAGGAAGAGGCTAGGGTTCAGGGAAGGTAGGTGAGGGGGGGATATGGAATCCCCCCATACA
>JAHDFT010000367.1 GCA_020628015.1 Bacteroidota bacterium | reverse complement strand
AGGAATGAAGGGGGAATTAAGGACATTAAGGTTGATCCCCTTAAATCTCTTAAATTCCCCTTCATTTCTTAATATTTCCTCTTTTTGAAATATTTTGATAGACAAGATTCTGAGCTTATACTAGGTTTCTCAAAGCTCTAATCCATCACTAAGTATTTCAAACAATTATTCTTTCACCAATTCAGGATAGCCTTCCATTGGCTTCATCGTATTATGAAATCCTTTCCAAGGCTCTCCTTCTCTATAAGTATGGTCGGGAAATTCGTATTCACTCTCAAAATCACTTAATCTAAAGTAAGCTCCTTTTAGTTTTGAAATTAAATCTACACTCCCTGAATCGATGTCCCTTCTTAATACTGCCAACATCATTTGATTTTGTTCAGAAACTTGCATTACACCAGCCATTGGTACAGGAAAAATAGAGGTGCCTTCTGGTCCCATCGAAAAACCACCTAAGCCCTCTCCTTTATTGGCCTTGGCAAAATCTTTTAGTGAGATTAAACTAGCACTTCTTTGTTTGTTGGTAATCAATAGCTTTTTGTCAAACGAACCATCCTGTTCTTGTGCCGTAAAGGTAATCATGTCGATTGGAGTGTTTCCATAGCCCAATTCCGCAATGGTTTTAGCTTTGACATGATTCCCCTCTTTAATCTCCCCTGTTGGAATACTAACCAATGGTGTACAGGTATAAGCGGCTATCAAAGTAGATTCTCCATTGATTTCTTCAAAAGTCATTGTTCTAATAGGTGCTCTCGTTTCCTTTTGGACATGGACAGCATGATACATTTCAATACTGCCTACCTTTGTCTGTTCGCCATTGAAAGGATACTTTATTTTTCGTAGTGTAGAGGCAAATTCACCATTGGTCAACCCAGCCACATAAACATAACCTTTATGATAATCAATGTCTGTAATATTTAAAGTGCTGGCTAAAAAATCTCCATAAAACTTAAAGTCTTCCGTTAATGGTTCTTTTATAGATACTTGTTGCTTCCCTGAAATAGAGACATCTAAAAATCGGATGGCATTATCTGCTGGATTAACAATCGCTATCAATGATTTAGCATCTGGTGCATGTCCATTTTTAAAAGCAATATAAGCTTCTTGACTTACTGGATGAATTTGCATATCATTGATAATTAAATCACTTGGAAATACACCTAGCTTGGTAGCAATTTTTCTATCAATTGCATGACCATTGAAGGGTACAGGGTCTTTAACTGCTGTTGCTTTTGTAGGTATAGCATGAATGAGTCCTGCCTTGCTATCTCCTATAAATAAGACATTATCAGGACCAAATGATAGCACTGTTGCCCCTGTTAAGGTATTAGCCCTTAAATCAATAGTTGGTAGGTTTACCTTTGTAGTAGCATCAATCATTTTTTGGGAACAACTGATGATTGCCAGTAAACTTATGGCAATTAAGCTTAGTTTTAGTAAAGCATGTTTCATTGAATAAAATTTATTGGATTTAAGTAAGTGATGGATTAGAAATAAATTAGGCCAAAATATTCTGCTAATTATTTAGTCTAAGACAAGGCGCAAAAATAGAGCATACATGGAATGTACGTGATATTTTTGCAACGAAGTATTAGGCTAAATAATAAGGGATATGACCGAATTTATTTCTGTTCCATCACTAACAGTCAAAAAATAATTTCCTCATTTTGATTGATAAATTTAACCCTATACTTCGTTAAAAAGCCTCGTCAATGCACTGCATTGCCTACGTTTTTTGCCTCGTCTAGTGTCAAATTTCCCTAATCAAAATCGGGAACTTATTTTTCACTCATTACTAAATATGAATTATTTATTTTGAAAAAGCCATCCCTTAAACAGCTTGACAATATTTGGCATTAACACCCAAGTTAGTAAGGGTACTAAAGTGAGGGTTACTAGTAATGTCAAAAGCATAGCTGGAAAATCTGGAAATAAGGCATGGTATAATTTGGATAATAAGACCACACCAGGGAATACTGCCAACCAAGTCAACAAAGACATTTTCCATTTAGGTGGTGCTGCTGCACTTTTCTTTTGAGGGGCTTCAAACCAAAAATCAATGCCTGTAATTTGCCCCAAAACCATTTCTTTTTCCGAAAGGGCATTTAATTTGGAAAGCTCCTTGTTTCTCTCATCAGAATCCATCCATTTTTGCAAGGCTGGAACAGATGAGAATTTAAATAAGGTGATGTATTCCTTACTGTCGGAAGGAGGAGCAATTAATTGTAATCCTTCAAAGCCCTCAAATTGTTTGGCTTTGGCACTAATTCCCTTTGTCCATTTTTCAAAATCCTTTCTTTTATCGGGTTTGATAAAATGACGGACGACTGTTGTGATGGCCGTGTTGGTATTTTCCATGTCTAGTTATTTTTTGCTTTCCAATATGAACCAAATAATTTAACTGGTGACCATTCTGGTAAAATTGGAGGAGCAGGTGGTGCTAAAGTAGTGTAGTCTCCTGCTGCATAAACCTTGAAATCATCCTCGATATTTAAAATCTATAGTTGAATGTTGGTGCAACATGAAAAATATTTTCTGCCTCTCCGCTATCTTCTAAAAATTTTCCAGCTATAAAATAGCTTAAATCCAAATCCAGTGATAAATGCCGATTCACTTCAAACTGGGCTTTCCCACCAAATTGATGACCAATATTTTTTGCTTCCAAACCATTAGCTGGACGGTTGATAAATCTGGTAGGACGATAGAGTGCATCGTTTTCCGAAGCTCGCCAAAAAATGGCCCATTCGATATAGAGTTTTAGTTTTTCAGTTGGTCTGGCACTTAATGAAGGATGAATACCGAAGATATTTACAGGCGTAATTGTTGCCGCCAAACTGTAGTAAGCTGGATTGACAAACATAGGATTGAAGGAGTTTATTTTGCCATCATTGAACGCTCTATCACCACTTGCATATTCCAATTTCAAGCCTGGACTCCATTTCCACTTTGTCTCGTTTAATTCATAATGCCAATCAGTATCAATACTAAATGCCCCAATATTGTTATCTCCAAGGCCTCCAAACTGATAGATGATTTCAGAATTGTATTTCCAATGTGTACCAATTTTACCAAAACGACGCAAACCAATGGTATGTCTTACTTCTTCACCACTAGCATCATTGAAAACAGCATGATCTACCTGAAAGCTCAGGTAATACAATTCATTCATTCCATTTAATCCCTTGATAGGAAATTGTGTATAAACTCCCCCAATTTGTGGGTTCGTAGCATCATTATCAAAAAGAGAAAACTCGTTGTCAAAGGCTTCAAAAAGTGGTCGGACTTCTTTACCATAAAAGGCTTGTATCTTTGTTTTTCCTTTTGCAAAAATCAACCTTCCCATATCATAGGAACGACGGATATTAGGACCTTCTCGAATACCGATCAAACGGGTAGCTCCTAAACCCATTTCCTGCCGTCCAAATCGGAAAATAAGTTTTTGCTTGTCCTTTAATGGTATTTTGATTTCGGCGAAAGCCTGAAACACATCCAAGACATCATATCCAGCAAATTCCTTCTCATGACTGGTGTAGCCATGATACAGTTCACCAAATAAGCGAAAGTGTTTTCCCAAAACTAAATTGGTATGAAATGCTAATCGCTGCGTATAAAAATCTTGGTCTATCTCTGCTGACCAAAAACGATTGGAATAATGCTCAAAACGAGGTCGAAATTGACCACCAAGAGAAAGGTAAATATTCCCAGATTGCTCTAAAGGAATATATTTAATGGCATCGAAAAAATCCTTCTCAAAAGGACTGTTTTCCTTATTTTTTAAATAAAGATAATCCTCTTCTGCCCTGGTCATTTTTAGCGCAGGCGGTTCTTGTTTTGTTTGTTCTTGTGCTATTGAAAACTCGATGAAACAGAAAGGAAAAAGGAAAAGCAAGAAGTATTTCATTTTTCAAATTTTAATCCCATTTGTTTGTAGTAGATAAAGCGTACTTCCCACCACCTGTGAAAAACAATGCAATGGCTCCAAATAGGAATAAGGCAATCAATTCTACTGCCCAACCACCATGTTTGGAAAGGGAAAAAATATCACCTGAATGGGCAAGTAACATGGCTACCAACATATTGAAAGCAAAAATGACAGCAGCGATTCTCGTTCTAAATCCAATGATTAAGAGTATTGGAATGATGACTTCACCAATATATACTCCATAAGCAAAGAAACCTGGAAGCCCTTTAGCAGATAGCATTCCTTGTATACCTCCGACTCCATAAATTATTTTGGCGATACCGTGAAAAAGCATAAGTCCACCAAGAGTCAATCGGAGAATTAGTAATCCTAAATCCTGATTTTTTTTCATGTTAAGTATTTTTAAATTTTTCAATTTGGTGATCTGGATCGTTAATTAAGGAAGCAGTATATTCGACTAATTGATAATTGATAGACGTAGCATGATTACTCCCTGCAAAGGCAAGTATCTTTTTCATTTGTATGAATTTTGTGAAATTGAAAAGAATATGGAATCAGAAAACTTCGTAATGGGGATCACTACAAGGTATTTATGAAAGCTGCATCGGTACTTCCATTAATAAAATTCGGCTGTTTTTAGCTGCTTTAACTTCAAAATCATTGACATTCCATATACCAAAGCCGTCTCTTTTTTCTAATGACTGGCCAGCTATTTCAGCTCTACCCTCAATGATAAATGCATAAACTCCATTACCTGATTTGTTAATTTTGTAATTTTCACAAACTTCCTGATCAAATTTTCCTAAATGGAACCAAGCATCCTGATGAATCCAAACCCCTTGGTCATCGGCATTTGGGGAAAGAATTTGATAAAATTCGTTTTTCTTTTCAATGTCTTTAATAGAAATCTGACCATACCTTGGTGTTACATTTTTTTTGTTTGGAAATAACCAAATCTGTAATAACTTAACATGCTGGTCATCATTGGCATTGAATTCACTATGTCTTATACCTGTTCCTGCACTCATTACCTGAACATCTCCATTTTTAACTACTGCTCCATTACCCATGCTATCCTTATGTTCTAATGCGCCTTCCAAAGGAATAGAAATGATCTCCATATTGTCATGTGGATGCGTACCAAAACCTTTTGAAGGGGCTATCTTATCATCATTCAGCACCCTTAAAACGCCAAAATTCATTCTTTCAGGGTTATAGTAATTGGCAAAACTGAAGGAGTGATTTACCTCAAGCCAACCATGATTTGCAGAACCTCTTGTATTGGCTTTATGCAAGACTGTATTCATTGTTTTTATTTCTTTTTGATTAGGTAAATGATTAAATCCAACTTGATTCATCAGGGTATCATAAGTGGATTGATCTTTCGCAAGCTTTTTTGCTTTAGCAATTGCAGGAAGCATACTTCCTCCGACACTAGCAATGAGTGATTTTTTTATAAAATCTTTTCTATCCATGATTTTAACTATTGATTATTTGAGGAAATCTTTAGTAGTAGATCAAAAACAAATCAAATACGAATAACACCTAATATAGCTAGACTTATTTTTGCATCATTACTTACTACTTCTTGGTACAAAATTGAACAAATTAAAAGGCAAGAAAAATAAGGTAGTTTAAAAAAAGAGGTTAAGGTAGTTTAACTTTTCCATTATTAGGAACAGTCAAAAAATAATTGTAC
>JAHDFT010000366.1 GCA_020628015.1 Bacteroidota bacterium | reverse complement strand
TAATATTGAAATAATTTCAACAGATTGTGGTTTAGGAGGGCATGGAGGCTATGCCTATATTGACGCTACGTGCACTCCATTAGAACTTGAACTAAAATCTTTTTGCCCTGATAACGGATTCGCAAGATATGTTGTAACAGAAGGTTTTGATTCTTATCAATGGAATACTGGAGAGACTTCAAGAATACTCGACATAGATAACGCAATGCCTGGAGTAGAATATCAGGTTACCGTAACAAGTGCTACAGGTTGTACTTTAGTTTTACGTGATACCTTACCCGAATTCCCTAGTTTAGAAAATCTTGAACCTTCTTATTTTGATAGTGCAGATTCAATAACTGTTTGCTTTGGTGAAGAAATATTTTATAAACCTACAGGAACAAATATTGATGAGGTTTATGCAATAGAGTTGGGTTATTCTGCAACAGAGTTCAATATTTTTGCAGATGAATCAAGAGTAATAAACTTTGTGACTGCGGATAATTTTGGTTGTAGTTACGACACTACACAATTGTTTGTTACAGTAGAATACCTAGAGTTGGATGTCGAAGTGATTAGTACTTGTAGTGGTGCTGCAGAAGGAGAAATTATAATTAATAATACTAGTGTTCCAGTATTATTGACTTCTTTGCAAAATGATGAATTTCAAAATATTTATCATTATACAGATCTAATGGCTGGTGAATATGTGTTGAGTTTTAAAAACGGTAGTCTCTGCACGTTTTCCAAAAATATCGTTATTGTTGAAAAAGAAATTCCCGAGCTAGATGATTTAATTATAAAACCTGCGACATGTAATCTTGATAATGGCACCATAAGTGCTTTTTCCAATAATGATATCTATCAGTATTCTATTAATGATCAACCGTTTACCGCTAATTCGGAATTTAGTGGACTTAGCTCTGGGGCATATGTATTGTCTTTTCGCGAAGGCGAAGATGGTTGTGTTGAGGAGGAAACTATTATAATTGATGCATTCGATCCGCCTAGATTAACAGTACAAGTAATTGATTCTACATCTTGCGGAAAAGATAATGGAAGAGTAATTTTGTCTACTGTGGGAGGTTTCGGCCAACTCCAATATTCAGCTAATGGTGGTGGATTTAAAACTAATCCTACCTTTGATGATTTAGCAGCCAATGATTATGAATTTATAGTTAGAGATGCAGACAATTGTCGTGATACTATTTATGGAAGTGTATTTGCTCGTGCTTACCTTAGCATGGAACAAGTTGTCAGGACTCCTGCGACATGTGGTGAAAATAATGGTTCGATAGATATTTCTCTTAACACAACAGATATTCCTTATCAGATATTTCTTGATTCAATCGAGTGTAAAGATCTATTTATAGATAGTTTGGCAAATGGACTTTATTCAGTATACCTTATTGATGACTATGGTTGTCAAGATTCTTCATTGGCTTTTATAAATTATTTTGCTCCTCCCATATTAGATTCTATTTCTTTTCAACAACATCCTTGTGGTTCCTCTGAAGTGGAAATTGCCATTTATGGTAGAACCTATAATGACAGTATAACTTATAGTGTATACGATGATTTATTTTCTTCTAAAAAGATTCATTCTTTAAGTCCAGATATATACAATATAAGTATTAAGGATGATTTAGGGTGTATAGCAGATACAATCATATCGTTGATTGCTGAGGATGATTTCAAAATGCCTAATATTTTCTCCCCTGATGAGGATGGCATTAATGATTTATTTTGTGTTCCTCACATTGATGAGATTGATTTCATAATATCGTTTGAAATATTTGATCGATGGGGGAATAAGGTATTTGTTTTTCGAGAGGCAATTAATTCAAAATCAGAAATCTGTTGGGATGGTAAATATGGAAATATAATTGTAAATCCAGGTGTTTTCGTTTATTCATTACATCTTAAATTAAAAGATGGTAGAGAACTTTGTAAATATGGTGATGTAACTGTAGTTAGATAATCGTGGCTATTCCAAAATTTACTAAAACATACATTAACTGTAATAAACGAAAAGAGGCTGTACTTCTTTAAAGTACAGCCTCTTTAAACCAACTAATTGACTAACACCCTTTTTATCTTATAAGCAAATCTGTATATTTTATTTCGTTATCGTTTTCTACAACAAATCCAATTTTGTAACTCCCTTGATTAAATAGACTCATCCCGAGACTTAAGTCTTTGGAATCTATTGGAAGAATCATTTCTAATTCTCCAATCTCATTAAATACCTGTATGGTTTTTACTTCGGTAGCAAATTGAAATTCTAATTTGTTTGAATCAGTATTATACCTTGACATTGTGATAAAGCTTAAGTCAAAATCACTGCTGACACTAACCACAATTTCACTTTTATCAAGAATTTTTATTTTTCCTTTTTCAATGTTATTTGCTGATGCAACTAGTGAACAACTAAACAATAGACCTAAGATTAAAATTAAATTTTTCATGACTAAAAGTTTTTTGTTACGAAATGTATCTAATAGACAATCTAAAAATGCAAGTCCCTCTAAGTTGGCTACTACACCAGTTATGCTATCATACTACAAAAGCACTACATGCTATAAGTACAATTTTAAATTGTCAAATTAGATTCTGAATTATTTAATAAAATTAGTTTGGCTATGTTATGATTATTGCTTGGTATTCTATTTTTGTCAGCCGATATTTAATGAGAGAGTGGAATGTATTATCCTTTTTAATATGATTCAAAACTATGTCTACTTTTATCATATTGTTTTTTATCTTTTCCTTTCCTGATGTTTTGGAATTATAATTCCACTTTTTTGCAATTTATTCACTTTGTTATTCGAAGATTTAAATAGTTAGTTTTTTAACTTCTTTTACTCCTCCAGCTTCTAAATTATTTAAGCGTATACGACCAATACGTACACGCATTAATCTCAATGTAGGAAATCCTACTGCGGCGCTCATTTTTCTTACTTGTCTGTTTTTCCCTTCGGTAATTGTTATAGAAACCCAGCTTGTAGGACCATGTCTATCATCTCTTATTTTTTTTATTCTTGGTTTTACTTTTGGCGCAGGTGTAATCATAAATGCTTTACAAGGAAGGGTAGTGTACTTTTCTTTGCCGACGGAAATTTCAACTCCATTTTTGAGTGCTAAAATTGCCTCTTCTGTAATTATACCATCTACTTGGATATAGTATTCTTTTTCAATAGACTTACTTCTTACCCTTTCACTTTCTTTTCCATCAGTAGTTAATAATAACAAACCTTCAGAATGTTCATCAAGTCGTCCTATTGCCATTGTTCCTTCAGGGAAGTCATGTAAAGTGCCTAGTAGACCTTTGTTTTTTCTATTGGTTTGAGGATAAATAAATTGTGACAGATAACCATATGGTTTATGAATAATGAAATGCCGATGTTCTTTCACTGAATTAAAAATGTTTTTATCTTTTAATGATATTAAATCATTATATATCTATAGACGTGTTTAAAATTTAGTAAGTATAGAATATTTTTTCTGAATATTATTAATTAAATCCTTATATTTAATTGAATTAATGCAAATCAAAAATGATCTATTTCCTTTGTTCATATCGTAAGGTATGTATGTGGATAATATTGTCCACAATAATACTTCGCTTTCCTTTATTAAGTGCACAAAACAGAAGCTTTGGTACATTGCCTCTCATCCAGAATGGTAAACTCATCGTAAAGCAAGAAGGAAATTTAAATCATACTGCTGAATTTTCTCGACTTATACATATCTACAATAATTTAGTTAGTGCTCGTGGTGACATGAGATATAAAGTACCCACCTTACTGCTTAAAGATGTTGAAGGTTTTGTTGCGTTCATTGATTATTCTAGCAATGAGATCATCTTTGAAAAAAAAGCATATGATGTATGTGATAAATATGGGGATGATGCATTTGCTTTTTTGTTAGGGCACGAGTTAACGCATTACTATGAGAAGCATGCCTGGCGAAGTTCTTTTACTCGTGAAAATTCAGATTTAGAAATTGGGAAAGAATTGAGGGGAATTGATGATCAGATTGTTAATGAAACCGAAGCAGATTATTTGGGAGGATTACTTTGCTACACCGCTGGATACGGATTGTTTGATAATGGTGCTGATGTTATTAGTGATTTATATAAAGCTTATGGTTTAGAAGAATTAATACCTGGATATCCTAGTCTGACCGATCGTATAGAATTGTCCAAGCGAAGCGCTGAAAAACTAAAGTCACTTGTTGATGTATTTGATATGGCAAATTATTTGTTGGTCATCGGACGATACGAAGAAGCATTTTCATACTTTGATTACATATTGAATTATTACCAAAGTAGAGAATTGTATAATAATGTTGGCGTTGCTGCAGTGCTTAGTGCTATGGAATTGTTTGATGAATCCGAACTGACTTTTAAATACGTTACAACCTTGGATACAGAGTTTAACGGTTCTAAAAGTATTGGCGATTCTAATGAAAAAAAGATACAATTACTGCAACAGGCTATCTTACACTTTAATGCATCTATAACACTAGATCCAGAATATGCACCGGCTTATCTTAATAAAGCAAATGCGTATGCTTTACTGCAAGATTGGGAAAAGGCAACTTTCTACTTACTACAAGAAGCTTTGCCAGCAGCACAAAAATCACCACAAAAATTTGCAAAAACACTGTCTGATATTATTGTCCTAGAAGGAATTATTTTAGCGAAAACAAATAAAATTGAAGAAGCAAAATCCAAGTTTGAAGAAGCAATTAAATTAGAGAACGAAATAGCCAAATACAATTTAGCGGTATTGAATAAAAGTGCTAATTCAACATTAGAAGAAAGTACAAGCACAATTAAGTTTGAGGAAATATCCGGAACTAGTTTAAATGATTTTTATGATGAACTGATTGTTGATGACAAAAAAGTTATCCAACTTGACGATCAAATTACATTTTTCCAGCAGAATCCTGTTCATGGTAATTGCCGTATTTTTTTGTCTAAGCATAATGATAAAAAATCTTATACGACATTTATGTTTACAGCAGACGCTTATGATGGATTGACTGGAAAAAATATAAAATTAGGAGATAGCTTGAAAACGCTTGAATCTAAATATGGAAAGCCAAAAAATATTCTTGAAACCACTATAGGGCAATATTGGCATTATGACCAAATTGTGTTTTTAATAGAAAAAAATATCGTTAAAAAATGGTTCAATTATGATACACGAATACTTAACTTCTAAGAGATATGTCCGATTTTCTTTTTGCATATCTCAAATACTATTATGTAGTTTTTTAATTGGGCAACCTATTGCCCCAACTATAATTTTGGAAACATTCGGAAGCAAAATTAAAGCTACTTCTAGTCAAGGTAATAAAATGAAAGTTGTTGACGGTACAGTAATGAAAATTGGAAGCATAATAAACATATCAAATGGAGACAATCTGCTAATGTTGCATAACAATAAATTTGAATTTTTAAATCAAGTGGGTGAGTTTGAACTGAATGAATCTTCTGAGACTAAAGGGATGTCGCTAAGGAGTTTTGATCCATTATTTGGAGAATATATAAAGGCATCTTACGCAATAGCATTTGAAAATATACATGAAGCAAACTATATTATAAAATCAAGGAAGGAAAGAGGCGATGGATGGTATAATATA
>JAHDFT010000365.1 GCA_020628015.1 Bacteroidota bacterium | reverse complement strand
CCTAGCAGGGTCGCACTCTACCGAATTACATCAAAAATCTCCCAATATGTCATGCACTCAAATCAATTCCTCAACCTTGCACCTCTTTGTTGAATAATTTTATTGGAAGTGGCCGCAGCCAATTGAGCTATTTTAGGCAATGGCATTTTTTGGAAAATACCATATAAAACAGCCGCTAAAAAAGCATCTCCTGCACCTGTAACATCAATCACCAATTCTTTAGGAATCGTAGGCGGAACGAAGGAATATTGCACCCCTTGGTGTTGGAGGAGGACTGCTTGCGCTCCGTTGGTATAAATTAAGGTTTTTTCCAGACTAAAATGCTCCATAAGCCTAATTTTTGTCTGCTCAGAAGGTATTTTTAAGAAGCCTTTATATTCTTCATCATTACCAGCAATAATATCAACGACTTCTTGAACTAGTGAGGTATCCATTTTGGCAGCTACAAAAGGTGCTGATAGGGTTAATGCGACCTTTAAATTAGGATTTTCTTTGGCTTTAACTGCTTTGATGATTTGTAATAATTGTTTGCAGGCTGCCGTTTCTCGATTCCATAAGTAACCTTCTATTAAGATAAAATCGGTATTTGAACAGATATGATGTAATGTTGCTGCATCTATATCAGAGAAGGTATATAGATTATTGAGGCAGGTGAACATTTTTTTGCTTTGATTGCTCAGTTGTAAGGAAAGGGAAATATTGGTGGCATCATTACCAAATTGCACATGTTCTAATGAAATATTTTGCTTCAATAAAGCTTTGGCACAATCAAAACCTAGTGCATCTTTGCCAAATTTGGCGTATAAGGCAATCGGAATTTGACCTTTGGCAAGATGAGATAAATTGTATATGGTATTACTGATTTGACCACCCAGAAAAGAGGCGGCTTCAATTTGGAGCTGTTCAAGCTGTTCCTTAATATGTTGTTGTTCTTGGAAGGAGGTAATTTGCCATTCCTTATAGGCTTGTATCCAGTTTGTATCAGCAGGGACTGCTTCGTAAATGAGGTCTACAATAGGAGATTCAGAGAAGGCAACGAGGGCGTATCGAGAATGCGGCATTTTTTTGGGCCAAAAATACGGTAAATTTTGAATTTTATAATTGTATTTGTGTAAATCATCGCGTATCCCGTAGGGACAAGGCATGCCTTGTCTTTAAATTTAAATGTGGTGTGGTAGACAAGGTGTGCCTTGTCCCTACGTTGTTGATGTGAATTTTTATAATGTTATTAAATTTTAAGCAATCCGCTCCAACACAGCCGAATAAAAACCATCAAAACCCATTTCGGCAGGGCTGAAGTTTTCGGCTCTTTTGAGGTGGAAACGCTCACCATGTTTTTCTAGGAAAGCTTCAATTTGTTTTTCATTTTCAGAAGGGAAAATACTACAAGTCGCATAAACCATTTTGCCACCCACCTTCAACATTGGCCAATAAGTCTCTAGGATTTCTGCCTGTAATTGGTGTAATTCCTCCACTTTTTCAGGACTTAATGCCCATTTGAGGTGAGGTTTGCGTTTGAGGGTTCCAATACCTGTACAAGGAGCATCAATGAGCAAACGATCTGCGACCTCTTTATATTTAGTCACTATATCTGCTGCATTTTCAATTAATTCTGGTTCTATATTCACACAACCATTGCGATGCGCTCGGACTTTTAGGCGTTCGAGTTTATTTTCGGCGACATCTAAGGCGATGATTCGTCCCTGATTACCCATTAAGGAAGATAAGTGTAAGGTTTTGCCGCCTGCTCCAGCACAAGCATCAATAACGGTCATACTAGGAGCTACTTCTAGCATAGGAACCACCATTTGTGAAGCTGCATCTTGCATTTCGAAAAAGCCTTTCTGGAAATAAGAGGTATTGAGCAAGCTTGTTCCTTCGGTTACAGATAGTGCATCTTGTGCAAAAGAAACAGGACGAGCAGTAATGCCAATTCGTTTGAAAAAATTATTCAGTTGATTTCTGGTAGTTTTGAGTCTATTGGCTCTTAAAATAGGATGGCTTGGTTTATTTAATGCAGATAATTCTACATCCCATTTAGCCCCCAATTCAGCAACGCCTAATTCATCCAACCAATCTGGGATGGATTCTTTATATTTTCGTTCTTTAACAGCCAATGCATAATTCTGTTGTAGATCAGCTTTTCGTAATCCTCTAAATTCTTTCCAACCTGGGACTTTGTGTAGATTGAGGGTCAACCAAGCACCAATAACTCGGTAAACTGTATCTCTATCTGCATCCAAAGTGTCGTCACCATAAGATTTTTTGATGAGTCGCCACCATCTTACAATATCATAGGTATGTTGGGCAATAAAGCTACGATCTCTTTTGCCTATATTTTTATTACCCTGAAAAGTACTTCTAATAACTTTATCAGCTGGTTCACCATCATTGAGAATTCTCAATAAACACTTCGCAATAGAATGTATGAGGTTAGAATGTAGCGTCATATTTTTAGAATCTATAATTTTTTAATGTTTGGCATAACCTGCCAATAGTCCATCTGTTTTGATGAGATTATTGAGTTGAGCAAAAGGAATATGAACTTCTATTGGACCTTGTGCATAAGAAGCAATTTCATAAGTATTGTAGTAAAAGTGAAGGGCGGCAGGGGTAAAATAATAATTATCTCCTAGCTCAAAATCTGCATCACTTTTGAAGAAACCAGCATCTTTTAGGTCTACATTAGTGGGTTTACCTGCTTGTTTTTTAAGTTCCTTAATCACCATTGTCCTCAAATCACCTGCAAAGTTAGTAAATACATCTGCTAATTGGATAGTTTTTCCTGTTTTGATATTAAAATTTAAAAATTTGACAAAACTATTTGGATGTGCGCCACCCATATAAGAGTAATCATTAAGACCAACACTTAATATATTATTTTCATTACTCCAAACTTCTGTAGAAATATTCATTTCCCAAGCACCTGTTGTAATCATTCTTTCACCTTCTTCTGCCACCATTGTCTCAAAATCCTTAATCACCAAATCTACATTTTCTTCAAGTCCTTTGGTCTTCTTTAATTGTTCTTCTGTCAGCCATTCTCCAAAATAAGTCTGAATACGTTCTTGAACAACTCGATTGAAATTTTTACTTAGGGTTGAATATTTAGTCTGTTTAGGAATTTCAGGATAAAGCATCTTGAAGGTGATACAAGGTGATTGATCACAATCTCCTTTACTTTGTTTGGTGAAATGAATAAGATCTAAGCTAGTGCTTTGATCATCATATACCTCTCGCAACTCCATTGTCAAAGGGTCATTTTTCTGAGGAATTTTGACTGCTCCCTTAATGCGTCGATCAGAAACAAAAGTCCCCCTAAAATTTTCGATTTCTGCCGCAGGATTACTAAGAAATTGTCGGGCAAAATCACCTTTTATATTGATCTTATAAGCATTGTCTACACTACTATTCTCTGAGATGCCAATGGCTTCCCCTCTTTGTGTAGAGTAATAGGTGCCTGATAGTGTTCCTTTAGAGCGAATCAGATGTAAAACGACTGATTCTTTGCCATCTACAATTCCAATCATTCGTTTGTAAAAATGTTCTGGTAATTGATCTGCAGCAAGTTCAGTAAGTGCTAATGTTTGTCCTTTGGTATTGGTGTTTTCATCAGTAGTAGAGGTACAAGAGAGGTAAATAGAACAAAATAAACCAAACAACAAGACATAAATAATTTGGTGTCGATTCATTAGCTTAGAAATTTAGTTTTAGTAGTTGTAATATAGGAGGGGTGAGATGTGACATATTTGACCAAGCCAGACCAGATGATTGTAATAAAAAATTACCCTTTCTTCAACTCTTCATGAGCAGTCTGCAACATTTTGTCTAGATCGTGTATTACAGGATAATAACCATCATTATTCCATAATTGACGAGCAATATGCGCCTTAATAACGGTTTTTAATTTTTCCTGATCTCTTTGAAAAAGTTGGGCATCAAATTTCTTCACTTCCTTCTTGGTAAAGTCTCTAAATTTACTAAAAATTTGCTCGTTGACCTGAAAATTCTTTCTAAAAGATTCCAAATTACCATATTGCTCAAAATAAGGTCTATTATTGCTAAAATAATCATAGACAAATTCAGGAATCAAGCCTCTAGCACTAAGTAAAAAGTTTTCGGTGCCTGTAGAATCATAAGGAACGAAGATGTCTGGGGTAATACCACCACCACCTAAGACAGTACGCCCTTCAATAAGTGTTTGGAATTTGAGGGAGTCCGCAATTATATCTGTGCTATCTGCTTCTTCTCCAAATAGTTCTCCATCTGCTAAACGTTTTTCGATTTCTTTATCATAAGCCTCTGTATCTTCTCCATAAGGCTTTTGAATGCATCTGCCAGAAGGGGTATAATAACGAGCAACGGTCAGGCGTAGTGCTGCACCATTACTCAATGTTTCTTGTTCCTGCACCAATCCCTTACCAAAAGAACGACGGCCAACAACTTTACCTCGATCCCAGTCCTGTATAGCCCCTGCAACAATCTCACTAGCCGAAGCCGAGCCTTCATCAATTAAAATGACCAAATCTCCATTTTCAAAATTCCCTTCAAACCGTTCAGATTTAAATTCTCTGCGTTTGTGATTGCGACCTTTGGTATAGACCAATAAACGATTACTTGGAATAAACTCATCCACCATATTCACCGCCATATCCAAATAGCCACCTGGATTTTGCCGCAGGTCTAATATGAGCTTTTTCATACCAGCTTCCTTCAATTCATTCAATTTCTTTTTAAATTCCTTAAAAGTGGTGGCACTAAAACGAGTAACCTTCATATAACCCACTTCATCATCCATCAAATAGCCCACTTCTACACTAACCAAAGGAATTCTCGAACGACGAATATCGAACTCTAATAATTCCTCCTTTCCTTTGCGATAAATACCCACCTTTACATAAGTGCCTCTTTCCCCTTTGAGCTTTTCCATGACTTGATCATTGGTGATATTAATCCCAGCCACTAAAGTATCTTCAATTTGAATGATTTTATCACCAGATAAAATCCCTAGTTTCTCTGAAGGACCGCCAACAATTGGTGTGACAACTACAATCGTGTCTTTGACAAGGGAAAATTCAATACCAATTCCATCAAAATTACCTGACATGGATTCTTGTATACGAGGTAAGTCTTTGGCACTAATATAACTAGAGTGTGGGTCAAGGTCTTCAAGTGTTTCTTTAATTACCTTTTCTGCTAGATCATCGCTATTAATAGGATCAACATATCGAGAATCAATATAATTAAAGACTTCTCCAATACCTGCCAATTGGCTATTTGCGCCTTGTGTGACCATTCCAGGACGCAATTGCTGTTGCATTCGCATACCAATAAGCATTCCAAGCATCATAATAAATGCAAAGACAAGTGGCATAAAGACTTTTGCTTTTCCTTTATTGGGGTCAATATAGGAAGATTGGGTACGCAAAGGGCGTTTTGGTTGTTGTGGAGTGTCATTATGTTCTGTGAATTCTGTATTCATAGGTGGTTCGCTCCTTTAGGAGTGTTTTTTTAGAGAAATGAAAATATCTAGTTCTAAGATATTGGGGGGTGAGTTTATAATTGGCATGATATATATTATATTCCAGCCCTGAAAGGGCAAAAGCAATAGCGTAGGGCATCGCCCTACGAATAA
>JAHDFT010000364.1 GCA_020628015.1 Bacteroidota bacterium | reverse complement strand
ACGGCCGCATAATTGTAGCGCAATTTTGAACACCCTACCCTAGCAGGGTCGCACTTTACCGAATTGTGCAAATCATTAGATTTGTTATAGTGCTAAAATAGGAAAGGAAAGGTAGGTTTGACCAGTTAGTTGATGTAATTAAGGAGGTGATAAAGATAATAGCGTATCGGACTTTTTTCACTATAGAAAAAATGGTCAGTTAAGTAATTTAGAATTACCAAACTGACCAATTTTTTTAATGATTAATAATTAATAATCATAACTATAACGATTATTGCTATTATTGTTTCTATAAGCTTTCATATGGTATTTGACCATTGCTTTGTCACCATAGAATTTACGCTTAAGGTATTTTTTATAAGCTCTTTTGTTGCGGAAACGATGAGCAGGTAATACGCCATCATTATTACTAGAGGATTGACTAATAGAAGAATAACTTCTTGTTGACTTTGCTGGAGTACGTTGTGTCGTTGGTTGTTTATTGACTCTTTCTACTTTTTTGCCACCAGAATACGGTCTGTATTCTTTATATTGTGCTTCTGCATCAATAGCCCAACCAATCAAGAAGAAAAATGTGAAAAGAATGCTTACTTGTTTCATGAGGGAGTGTGTTTTTTATTTTTTATTGTTTCTAAATATTCAGGACAAAATGTTCGTTGTTTACCACAAAAAATGTTATCATGGTGACGGTATGACTAAATAGGGTCAAAACCGTTTAAAATGATGGAACAGAAATAAATTTATATGGAATCATTGAATTTTAGGAGGATCGTCATCCAATCCTTTATGGTCATTTTTTCATGTGTTTTATTGGGAAGATTGTTCTTTATGCAAGTGATGGACAATCAATATGCGGTCATGGCTAAAAATAATGCGGTAGAGAAACGGACTATCTATCCATCTAGGGGGTTGATTATGGATAGAAATGGGCGTTTGGTGGTGAATAATGAGGCGGTATATGACTTGGTGATGATTCCCAGACAGGTCAAATCTCTGGATACGACCAAACTATGTGAATTATTGGCCATTAGTAAACAAGATTTTGAAGATAGTTATGAAAAAATGCGGCAGTCCAAAGGCTATTCTCGACGTTTGCCGCAGGTTTTGTTTAAACAGATCCCAGCGAATATCTACGCTAAGTTTCAAGAGTATTTATATCAATTTCCAGGCTTTTATACACAAGTGCGAGCTGTTCGGAATTACCCCTACCGAAATGCAGCGCATACTTTAGGCTATATTGGAGAGGTAAGTCAGCAAATTATTGACAAAAATCCAGAGTCCTATCGAATGGGAGATTATATTGGCATTAGCGGTATTGAAAAAACGTATGAGAATCAATTAAGGGGAGAAAAGGGCTATAAGGAGATCATTGTGGATGTGCATAATAGAGAGATTGGGAGTTATATGGACGGACAGTTTGATAAGGATGCTGTTGGAGGGCAGAATTTACAAATGACCATTGACATAGACCTACAATCCTATGCAGAAGAGCTCATGCAAAACAAAAAGGGAGGATTGGTCGCTATTGAACCAGCAACAGGGGAAATATTGGCTTTGGTGACGGCTCCTGCTTATGACCCCAATTTATTGACAGGCAGAAAACGAGGGTCGGAAATGGAACTACTCAAAAGAGATACCTTAAAACCGCTGTTCAATCGAGCATTGATGGCAAAATATCCGCCAGGTTCTACTTTCAAACCTTTGATGGCATTAATTGCGCTAGAAGATGGAGCGATTCACGCTGGCTTTGGCTATGGCTGTGCAGGAGGGTATCGTTTGAGTGCCTCAAAGACCGTTGGTTGTCATGGGCATAGTAGTGCTTATAATGTCAAAGAAGCCATCAAACACTCCTGTAATGCTTATTTCTGTCAATGTTTTTACCTCTTTTTAGAAAACCGAAAATACAAAGACCCTGGCGAAGGCTTAACAAGCTGGCATGATTACTTAAATGCCTTCGGACTAGGGGTAGATTTACCTGTAGACATTCCGAATGCCTTAGCAGGTTATGTACCTAGACCTGATTTATATAACCGCATGTATGGCGAAAATCGTTGGCGGTCTAAAATGATTATTTCTCTAGGAATTGGACAAGGAGAATTAGGGGTAACACCCTTGCAATTGGCGCATATGACCGCAGTAATTGCGAATAAAGGAGAATTTTATTTCCCTCATGTTGTTCGACCTGCCAAAGATGATACTGCAAGTATTTTTAACCAAAAACAAATTTCTTCCATTGCCAAGCGACATTACAAGACGGTGATTGATGGCATGGAAGGGGTGGTTACGGGTGGTACAGCAAGAGTTGCCAAAGTAGAAGGTTTAGATATTTGTGGAAAGACAGGTACAGCAGAGAATCCACATGGAGAAGATCACTCCTTATTTATTGCTTTTGCGCCTAAAAATAATCCGAAAATTGCTGTTGCGGTGATGGTAGAAAATGCAGGCTTTGGTTCTCGATATGCAGCACCGATTTCTAGTTTGGTCATTGAAAAGTATTTGAATAAAGAAATTAGTGAAGAACGTAAGTTTTTGGAGAAAAAAATGTTGGATGCCGATTTGGTTGGGCATCTCAAACGATACACCATCCCGTAACCATGTAGGGACAAGGCACGCCTTGTCCTAATCTTAAAATCATGATACGATGAGGACAAGGCACGCCTTGTCCATACATTTTAATCCCAATATTTAATATAATACCCGTATATAAGCCATAACAAAAATGAGCAGCACCACCAAAAAAATAGATACTGACTGGTTAACCATACTCACCTATTTTCTACTAGTAGGTTTGGGTTGGTTGGCAGTTTATGCAGCAGATTACAACCATGCTTATCCAAATATCTATGATTTGGATCGCAACTATGGCAAACAGATGGTATGGATAGGTATTTCCTTACTAGCAGCATTAGTGATACAAGTATTCGACACTCGATTTTTTACCGCATTTGCTTATGTCATTTATGGGGCTATACTACTATTACTCGTAGCAACACTCATTTTTGGTGCCGAAATATCAGGCTCCAAATCTTGGATAAGGATTGGACCAGCGAACTTACAAGCCTCCGAGCTGGCAAAGTTTGCAACCTGTTTGGGTTTGGCGAGGTATCTGAGCAATAAAAAGGCGGATTTGGAAATATTCAGCAATCAGATGATTGCTGGGGGGATTATTTTGATTCCTATGTTACTGATCTTACTACAAGGAGATGCTGGTTCTGCCATTGTCTTTGTTTCTTTGATATTGGTTTTATATCGAGAAGGTTTATCGGGTGGATTTTTGGCTTTAGGAATTTTAGCGATTGTCTTATTCATTAGTAGTTTATTGGTGCCATTTACCTATATTATGAGTACCATCGCTGTCTTGCTACTCGGTGCTTTAATCATTAGAAAAGGATTGGATTTTAAACAAATTGCCCTATTTATACTACCCTTAGCAGGGCTTGTTGCTGCCAATATGTATGTCGATTCGCTGACCTTATTGATTATTTTAGGTATAACAGGTGTATTCTTTTTAGGGATTGCGCTTTTTACCAAAAGATTGGTGATGGTTTTGCTCACCCTTACCCTTTTCTGTTCCATCTATTCTAAAGGGGTGGACTATGCTTTTAATAATATCTTAAAGGAACACCATCGAAACCGTATTGGTGTTGTATTGGGAACGATTGAGGATAAGCGTGGAGTAGGGTACAACTTGAATCAGTCCAAGATTGCGATTGGTTCGGGAGGGGTGTATGGTAAGGGTTTGCTACAGGGAACACAGAATAAGGGGGACTTTGTACCAGAGCAAAGTACAGACTTTATTTTTTGTACCATAGGGGAGGAGTTTGGTTTTGTGGGGAGTTGTGTGGTGATTGGTCTATTTCTATTCCTCATGCTGCGGGTCATAGCCCTAGCCGAGCGGCAAAAGTCCAGTTTTACAAGGATTTACGGCTACGGGGTGGCTTCGATTATTTTCTTTCACTTTGCCATAAATATGGGGATGACCATCGGTTTGGTGCCTGTTATTGGGATTCCTCTGCCCTTTCTGAGCTATGGAGGTTCCTCCCTGCTCGGTTTTACCATTCTATTGTTTATTTTGATTAAGTTGGATTCGGAAAGGTTGTTGTATTTGAGGTAGAGGTTGGGGATATGGATGGGCGGATATGGAATCCGCCCTTGCGAGTGTATTAGTCAAAAAATACTTTATAAGTAATCGGAACCAATTGATATAATGTCTCCTCCTCAAAATTAGGTTTTTGGATTTTAAGAATGTCAGGTGTTGTTGCATCCAGATTAGTTACACCGTATAAGTAATAATTATTGAGGATTTGAGATTTTTTCAATTCATTAGCAGATAAATAAAAAGCCTTTCGACCATTTTGAGCGGATAGTGCTTTGACTTCTATTTGCTTCTCAGTACCATCTAATTCAAAAGATAAAATATCATAACCTAGTTTGTAATCATTTGCTACATGCTTTATACGATCCGCCAAATCAGATCTTCCATTTATCTTTAGAAAATGCCTTTCATGTGCTAATACAATCTGTTCTGCTTTATCCCCGATTTCTTGCTTTTTAATTTGAAGGGCGATAAAATCAACATGAGTCTTATTCAATAGCTCTTCATTGATGGTCACTTTTTCTTGCAATGCTTTGGGGGCATATAACTCTTGTTTAATAATAGTCCTAACTTCCTGACTAGTTTTTTCTTTTTGTACTGGAGATTTATCCGTATTCACAGCATCTGTTTCATTATCGTGATCAATGACATACCACAAAAACGAATGGGCATCAATTAGGGAGGGTTTTTCATGATATTGAGCTAAGAATGTTTTTGTTTGTTTAATGAACTGATTGTATTGTGTATAATTTTCCCAACTTCTTTGTCCACTTGTTTTAAAATCTACTTGGAGGGTTTTAAAGATTTTGTCAAATTTTTGTTGAGATATAGGGAGGTATTTTTTAGGCGTTTTGATAAAGAATAGGTAGGCAATCATTTGATAAGACAAATTCAGGTCTTCCATACGTTGAAACGAAACTTCATCTTTGATTTTACTTTTGAAAAAATTGAAAAAGATTGTTTCTACTTGTTTGGTGTTCTTTAATTTTTTGAAATCATCTTTTTTGCGCCAATTAACTAAATTATTCGTATGGTTTTTGCCATTATAACCTACTGTTTTCATCATTGTTTCAAGTACTTTGGCTTTGATATTGCCTTCACCAATAATAAAATCTTTTTGCCAACGCTTAGTCATCATAATATCTCTAGCTGTAGTAGATATTTCGTATTTATAATTTTCCTTTTCCTCAAAAAAGGGGTGATTATGCAATACTTTACCTAATGGTTCATTGGTAGCTTTTTCGATTTTTGTTTTGACCAAATCATAAGCCCATGCTAAACTTGTTTGTGGGATGTTCATGTTTTTTTATTGAGAATTGATTGACTTGTTTAATAGAGTGATTATTGGGGTTTATTTTTAATCCCTCAATTAAATGAAGGAATCAAACAATTCATTAAATAGTTTTGATTGAGTGTAATAATATTGTCAGGATTCATTTATATACTTTGCGCTACGATGGCGATTTCTTCTGGGGTCAAACCGTAGAGTTGGTAAACCATTTGGTCGATGGCTTGATCGGTTTGGGTGATTTGAGTTTGTATGGCT
>JAHDFT010000363.1 GCA_020628015.1 Bacteroidota bacterium | reverse complement strand
AGTATAGGGGCAAATTTATCAATCAAAATAAAATTTATTTTTTTACTGTTCCTAAACATGCAACGCCAGTTTATTGGGGTAATGTCCCAATTAACATGTTTATCACTTTAAAAAGAAAAAATTGGATTATACTCGATATTATATCTACGAATTTGAAAAACCTTTGCTTGAATTGTATCAAGTATTAGAAGACCTTCAAAATCGCAAACTAGAAAACGCTTCTGAATTTCAGGAAACCTTATTGCAAATAGAATACCAAAAAAAGAAAATTTATGGTAATTTGAGTAGATGGGAGAAAGTCCAACTAGCTCGACATCCACTCAGACCCTATACTTTATACTATATATCGCAAATTAGTGAGACTTTTACAGAATTACATGGTGATCGACATTTTGCCGATGATAAAGCGATTGTAGGGGGACTAGCTCGTATTGCTGACGAATCTATTGTATGGATTGGGCAACAAAAAGGGACAGATACTAAGAGTAGACAGTATCGAAATTTTGGTATGGCTATGCCAGAAGGATACCGAAAAGCAAAGCGTTTGATGACCTTGGCAGAAAAATTTAATTTTCCAGTAGTTTGTTTTGTTGATACACCTGGTGCTTATCCTGGTATTGAAGCAGAACAAAGAGGACAAGCCGAAGCCATTGCCCAAAATATTTTTGCCATGATGCAGCTTAAAGTGCCTATTATTGTCCTAATTATTGGAGAAGGTGCTTCGGGAGGGGCATTGGGAATTGGAATTGGTGATCGGGTGGTGATGTTGGAACATACTTGGTATTCTGTAATATCACCAGAGTCTTGTTCGTCCATACTTTGGGGGACTTGGGACTATAAAGAAAGAGCAGCGGAGGCCTTGCAAGTTACCGCAGCAGATATGCAACGATTTGGACTCATTGACCATATATTACAAGAGCCTACTGGAGGGGCACATCACCAACCAGCGATAGCTGCAAAAGCAGTCAGAAAGATAATATTAAAATACATTGATCAACTTAAACAATTGCCTACAAAAGAGCTGATTGATGCTCGACTTGAAAAATACTGTAAAATTGGTATTTTCCAAGAAGGAAAATAATTGCGTAGCATTGACGAATTTTATCTATTTTTGTTGTTCCATTACTAATAATAGGTAGGGCGAGTAATTATAATTTATTACAAAACCCTATCAAGAAATGGTTAATTTTATAAAACCATGTTTCAAGAAATCAGACTTTTTTTCTATAAGTATTTTCTCCAAAAAGAGCTAAAAAAGCATCAGGCCAAACATGAATTTGTTGGTTTGGGGCAAGCTATGCGAATTGGAATTTTATTTGATTCTACAGATGAGCAAAATATTCCAATTATATTTGAGTATAGTAAGCAGCTAGAAAAAAAAATGAAAAAACGAGTTAAAGTATTAGGATTTATTGATGCCAATCAAGGAGAAAATCTTAGCTTAAACTATGATACTTTTTCACGGAGACATACAAGCTGGTATTTCAGACCTAAGAAAGAACACATTAAGCCTTTTATAACAGAAAGATTTGACATTCTCATTAATGCTTACTTACATGATTCGCCAGCTTTAGAGTATATCTCTACCTTTTCTAATGCCACTTTTAGAGTTGGACCTTATAATGCAAATAAAACCTACTGTTTTGATATGATGATTACAACAGAAGGAGAATCATTAGAGGAATTTATTAATAAAGTACATCATTTTTTAGAAAAAATAAATAATGAGCAAGCAGTTTAGCGGAACTGGTGTCGCTATTGTCACACCTTTCAATCCTGATAAAACTATTGATTACCCATCTTTAGAAAATTTATTGACGCATCTCATTGCAGGAGAGGTGGATTATATCGTTGCCCTAGGGACAACAGGGGAGGCTCCTGCGATTAATACAACTGAAAGAAGAGCTATACTTTCTTTTATTGTTAAAATAGTGAATGGACGTTTGCCGATTATCGCAGGCTTTGCTAATAATCATACCACAACATTGACCGATCAAGTCAAGCAGTTCGATTTCGAAGGGATTGATGCGATACTTTGTTCTAGTCCCAACTATAACAAACCAACCCAAGAAGGTATTTATCAGCACTATAAAACCCTTGCTAATATCGCTCCTGTACCTATTATGCTTTATAATGTACCAGGTAGAACGGCTTCCAATATGACTGCGAGTACAACTTTACGCCTAGCCAATGATTTTCCTAATATTATAGGTGTAAAAGAAGCTTCTGGTAATTTGGCGCAATGTATGGAAATTATCAATGCTAATCCTAGAGAAGATTTTGTTGTCGTTTCTGGTGATGACATCATTACCCTGCCACTGATGGCACTAGGAGCAGATGGAGTGGTGTCCGTTATTGCTAATGCAATGCCAAAAGAATGGGCAACAATGGTTAGACAAGCACAACAAAATAACTATACGCTTGCTAGACAAATCCACTATCAATTGATGCCATTAGTCGATTTATTATTTGAGGAGAACAACCCTGCTGGGGTCAAAGCCACACTAGAAATAATGAAACTGATTCAATCTGATGCTTTAAGATTGCCTATTATCACAGCTTCGAGCCAATTGAAAGAAAAAATACGACAAGTCATTTTATAAAGTATGTATGGAGTAAAAATAAGCTCGACCGAAATAAGCAGCGAAAGACAGGGTGTAAAAATAGTACAGACATAGAATGTACTCCATATTTTTATAATATTAGGCTAAAGAGTGAGCTATATAAGTAAGTTTGTTTTTAATCCATCACTAAAGGAATGTATTATAGGAATAAGGAATTATTTTTATTTATACTGCTATGATCCTTAATGAAAAAATTTGAAATTTTTATTTTACTATCTATAAGTGCTATTTCCCTCATTCAAATGCTAGTTTAAATCATTCTTAGTAGAATATTGGAAATAATTTTAAGATGAGTTATTAGAAGTCTAAATAATTATGTAACTTCGTGGTGTTGTATTCATTAATAGGATCATTATTTAAGTATAGAAATAAAAAATAATGTTTTTTGTTTGCTATGGTAAATTTAAAAAATATAGATCATAATTAATTGCCTACAACACTAATGTTAAAACTAAAAAACCGACTCTCCAAAATAATTTTGCACACTTATTATAACATTTTCAGCAAAAGAATCATAGGGCATAATATTACAATATAGATTAACACAATTGATACTCAATTCATCAAACATAATATAGAAAGTTAACCACTCTTCTTCTAAATCCTTACAGAACTCCTATTTAAAGACTAAATCCCTTATTTAATTATAGTACAGTTGCAATCATTAGTCAAGTATTTACTATTTAATTAACCATTATTATTGATGAAACTATCTTGATAATCAATAGTCTGTAAAATAGCAAGAAGACAAAGAATTATTTTATTTTTATTAAGTTGCTGTAAAACAGATCGTTATTAAGTTTGTTTACGTTTAATGTATAAATAGTTTTTTGATGTTGCAACATATTTTTTAGGAAGACGTAAATATAAGCATGTCTTAATTTCTAAACTTCCAGATTTTATACTAAAGATTCCCCATAAATCCTATATAATACCAGTTTTTGGTTCTATAAACCCCAAAAGTCAAAAGTTAGCACTAAAAATAATGACTAATTAGATTTGTAAGACATTACTTCAAGCATGATGGTTTTAGTAAATTATTTTCAATAAATATTTGCACATCAAATAATTGGAAGTAAACTTTTCAAATCATAAATAGTTTCACATTTGTGAATAAAAAGAAATTTTATTTTTTTTTAAATTAATAGGCGAGCTTTGTGACAAAAAAAAAGTATCTCCATCTAAATGGAGCTTAGATCGCCAGTCTAAGTACTTGCATTACTGAATGGTTATCAATATTTGATATACTTATTTGTCTAAACTAAATGCGCTTCTGGATATGAAATATCTGTACAATTTACCGAAAAGTTTGTTGGTTATTTTGTTCTGTAGCCTATTGTGTACCTATAGCGTAGCTGCAACTACTAACTCAACTACCTTAAATACCAATAGCTCTAGCCAAGAAGAACTACAGTTTTTCTTAGGTTCATTTGAACAAGCTTTGGATATGGCAGAACACATGAAAATGAATGTGTTCGTTTATGTATATAAGGATTTTGAAAGCAGGAAGCCTGAATTGGATTTCTTTTCCAATAATGCAGTTGCTTCGCTTTATCGTAAAAAATATGTGAATTTAAAAGTTAATTTGAACTCTGCAACAGGAGTTAAATTCTTTGAACAGTATAATTTAAGGAGTTTTCCAGCAATGCTTTACTTCAGTAAGGATGGAAGGTTACTAGGTGCTCAATCTGATCTTGAAGATGCTGATGAAGTATTACACTGGGGGAAAGTTTATAGTAGTAAGGCTATTTATACAGAGCATACCAAAAAATTACCTACCATATATAGAGAGTTTTTGGATCTGAAGAATCAATACAATAATGGTCGTAGAGACGCTAGTTTCCTTTATCACTATGCGTATATGTTAGAGAAGTTTAATGAGCCTTATGAGCATGTGGTAGAAATGTATATTGATCGTTGTGATATTCGTACCAATGAGAGCTTAAACTTTCTTTTTCATTTTGCAAAAGATGTTGATTCTCATTCATTCAAGCATTTGGTAAGTAATCAGGCTTATTTTTCTAAAATATATCAGCCACACAATTTAGAAGCAAAATTAAAGGCAGCAATTACACAAACAGTTACTAAAGCAGCTAATCAACACAAAAGACATGATCTGAATCGAGCAATGAATGTCTTGTCTAGAATTGATATGAGCAATAGAGGGCTTTTCATGGCAGAAATGAAAACCTTGTATTTTGAGGTGACACAGGATTGGGACAATTATGCTAGAGTAACCTACGATTGGATTACCCAAAGCAGAGATATTGATGCCTGTTCTGTTAATGAGATTGCTTGGGATTATGCAGTAAATGTCAACGATAAAAAACTTTTGGGAGAGGCTTTGTCTTGGGTAAATAATCTGGTAGAACAACAACCTAAAGATTTGACTTTCCAGCAGACATCAGCGGCTTTGCATTATCAATTAGGTAAGCGAGCAAAAGCCATCAAGATAGTGGATACTGCTATTGAATCTGCTAGACAAAGAGGGTTAGATTATACTTCTTTTATTGCTTTACGTGAAATTATTATGCAGAATAAAGCACTAAATGAAAAGGCACTTTAAAAAATAGTTTATAAAAAGGAGATAAGCATCTAAATCCATTTAAGGGAGATGCTTTATCCAGAAGGCATTTTAAAGGAATGATAAGGTATTAAATGTAATTGTTGCGTTTAATATCTTATCATTTTTTTGTTTGAAATGAAGTAATGATAGTTTTATTTTTAATAGTTTCTTCATGTCTATTATTACGACTCATACCTTGTAAAAGCTCATCAAGAGTTGTCTCTATTTTTTTTTCTTTTATAGTAAAACCATTTTTATTTTCCACTACATCATATTCTTTATCTAAATCGATTTGATATTTATCTATAATTGATTTAGGAAGTAATAAACCAACACTATTACCCCATTTTTTAAATTTGACTGTCATAGTATCTTTTTTTGATTATTACAATAATACTTTGTATAACTCACATATACAAATTTATTTCTGTTCCATCACTTAAAGTTCAAACTTAATATTTTTTCAAAACTTACCATTTTTTGTTATTGC
>JAHDFT010000362.1 GCA_020628015.1 Bacteroidota bacterium | reverse complement strand
AAAAAAAACACTTTCCATACGTCCTATTTACGTGAAAGCTTTCCAAGCTATTCCTTTTGAATTAAAAATGCCGGCAGATTAAATGGAATAGAATTGAATTATAAATAATATTTCTATTCACACACAAAACAATGAAACACTTATGAATATTAAACAATATATACCACATCTTATAATATGCTGTATAAGCTGCTGGCTATTATTGCCCATGACCTTATATGCACAATCTTGTACTACCTCTAACGGTCATGCGACCTTAGATATTAATAATGTTAGAGCGGAGATCAATACTATAGGCTATTTATTTAATAGAAATGGTTTTGAGCCAGGTTTTGAAGTCCCCAAAGATGGCAATATACATGCTATTTTTTCTGGCGGATTGTGGTTATCGGCTATTGATGAAAATGGACAACAACGAGTCTCAGCTTTGATGTATAAAGGGCAGGATGATGGTGATTTTATCCCTGGTCCTTTAGATGAGAATGGCGAAGTAGTGGCGAATTATTGCCAACAATTTGACCGTCTTTGGACAGTATATGGAGACGAGATCGAAGACTTTATTGATTCATTCAGCGATTATGAAAGTAATGGCATGCTAGATATTCCTGTAGCAGATATTCCAGAAAGTATTCTGAACTGGCCAGGTCGAAATAACCCTCATTTTACAGATTTTCCATTACCACAAAATAAAGCCCTAGCTCCTTTTTGGGATCAGGACACAGATGGTATTTATGATCCAACCAGAGGGGATTATCCCGTCATCAATGATCGTACTGAAGCCTATGCCGATCAAATGATTTGGAGTATCTTTAATGATAAAGGGGGACATGAAACTTGGGGTGGTACTGCTTTGAATATGGAAATTGGTATGATGATCTATGCTTTTCATGATTTTGCTGCACCAGTAAATAATACAGTTTTTGTGGATTACCAATTGACTTATTTGGGACAGGAAAGGCTGGATAATGTTTATTTTGGGCAATTTTTAGATGTTGACCTAGGAGCTTATGATGATGATTTTATTGGCTGTATTCCAGAATATGACCTAGGTTTTGCTTATAATGGAACGGCTAATGATCGAGAATATGGTAGTGAAGCTCCTATAATAGGAATGCGCTTCTTGAAAGGTTTGGGGCGTTATGTAGGAGATGATGGAAGACATGCTTTTGTCAATAATATAGGGATGTCGAGCTTTACCTATCAGAATAATAATTTCTCACCTATAGGGGTACCAGAAAATCCAAATCATATTAGTCATTATTTAGAAGGAAAATGGCGTAATGGTGAAGCAATGGTGAAGAATGGAACGGGTTATGATCCTGATAATAATGGAGAACAGACGACTTATGCTTTTGCAGGTAATCCTAGTGAGTCTTTGCCTACTTGGTCAGAATGCACCGCAGATAATGAACCTGCTGATCGACGTTTTATTGCGGCTAGTGGTCCATCTTTTTTTCATCCCAATAATAAGCAGTATGTCCGTCTTGCTTTCAATGCAACTTTTGATAATTCGGATGATGTATGTGTAGATGTCAACCCATTAATACAAAATATGGAGGTCGTTCGCCTTTACAGCGAGCATCATATTGGGCATTTTGCAGATAATTTCGCTTTACCCCTAACAGCAACTGCTTTAGAGCCAGTAATGACAGCAAATGCCAATATCACTCAAATAGCGGCTTATCCTAATCCAGCTCAGACTTTTGTCGATTTTAATTGTGCAAATTTACCGATCAAAGAAGGGGTTTATTGGAGTTTATATGATGCTCAGGGTAATAAAATTACGCAAAGGGCATTGAATGAAAATCATTTTCGACTGAATCGAGAAACGATGTCAGCAGGGATGTATTTTTATCAATTGGCAAAAAAGGATGGAACCATTTTAGGGAATGGAAAGCTGGTTTTTGAGTAAATAATAGTTTTTACTGTTCCTAGGCTTGGTAACTACAAATAAATCCAACAGATCAAAGCTGTAGCGACCAGCCAAACCAAAAGGGTCAATATACCCCCAACTTTAAGAAAGTCGGCAAAGGTGTATTGACCCACTCCATAAATCAAAGTGTTTGTTTGATAACCAATAGGGGTTAAAAAACTAGTGCTGGCAGCGACCATGACCGTCAATACAAGCGGCTTGGGGTCGATACCCATTTGCATGGCAATATTAATGGCGATGGGCGTTAGTAGGACGGCTGTAGCATTGTTGGACATAATACTGGTAAGTAGGGTGGTGAGGAGAAAAAGCGTCGAAATGACTAAGGCAGGGTAGTCCATACCAATAAGCTGAATCAGTTGTTTGGCTGCCAAATCACTCACCCCCGTTTTTTGTACAGCGATTCCTAGGGGCAAAATACCAGCCAGCAAAAAGATGACTCGCCATTCCATTTTTTGATAAGCATAACGAACAGATAAGCAGCCCGTTATAAAAAGGAGAACACAGCCAGTTAAGGCAGCGACTACAATCTCCATCAATTCAAATGCCGCAGCGATAACCACACCAATCACAATAAGCAAGGAAATCAACATTTTATCCTTGCGGATATTTCGTTTTTTGACCTTCTCCATCACAATAAAATCGGGAGACTTAATAAAGGAAGATAAAGAATGCCGTCTTGCCTCAATCAAAAATACATCTCCAAACTGAATCTCTATATCAGAAAGATCATCCACCAAAGGCTCTCCACTACGTCTAATCGCCAATGGAATCGCCCTAAACATCGCTAAAAAGTCCACATTACCCACCTTTTTTCCTACTAGCGAAGAGTTTTGCCCAATAACCGCCTCAAAAAGCACAGCATCCTCGGAGGTCAACTCTTGATCATCCAGATTGACCCGTTTTTTAATCCGAATATTCAAGCGATGCTGGATTTCCAATAAATCTTCCAAATTGGCTTTAATGACTAACTCATCCCACTCCCGAATCTTTTCAATTTCATTTGGTAACCATTTTCGCACATCATTTTTACGGATAATCTGAATAATATCAATATCAAAATCCTTAACCAATTCTGTATGGCTCAATTTTTTCCCCATCAAAGGAGAATTTTTGAGTACTTGAATAACGGTAAGGTATTTTCCCACCTCATAAGATCCCGTCAAATTATCTGCTTGCTTGCGATCTGGAATAATGAAGCGACCAATGGTGAGCATAAATAGAACAAAAATGAGAAAAATCACCAATCCAATAAAGGAAAACTCAAATATACCAAATGTTACCCCATATTGCTCCTCATACAATTTACTCACCAAAATATTCGTCGAAGTACCAATAATCGTACTAGTACCACCAATCATAGCAGCAAAAGAAAGCGGCATTAAGAATTTAGACACACTCAATTTAGCATGTTGCGCCAACTTGATGACAACAGGCATAAATATCGCCACAATAGCCGTATTATTCATAAAAGCCGAAAGGACACCAACAACAAGGATAGTAAAAAACAGAATCCGCCATTCACTCTTCCCCGTATACCGTTCTACCTTATAACCAATATAGTCCACCAAGCCCGTACTTTGTAAGCCAATACTAAGGATCAGTAGCGCAAGAACGGTAATCGTTGCCTCATTACTAAAGCCAGAAAGTCCCTCTTCAGGGGTAATAATATTGGTCAACATGAGCAAGACCATTACCAATATGGCCGTCACGTCCACCGGAAAATACTCGGTGACGAACAAGACTACAGCTAAAAGCGTAATCCCGATAACGATCATCATGGATAGGGTTAGCATGTTTATAATTATCTGCGGTTATAATGAAAATGATTAGGGAAATACAGTATTGAGGTGGATGTTTAACCAGTTGGTGATTCAAGATAGTCTGGTGTCTGTTAGTAAAAGTATAAGAGGTTGGTATAAGCAATTTGCCTAGAGACAGCAAGTATAGAAGCCATCTCCAAGTCTATTTTTACTGTTGTTTAATGTTTAAATGATGTTTTGACCTATTTAGCATTAGTTGAGTACTACAAAGATAAGGAATAATGCCAAATGGAATTGTAATTATATAATTATTAAGATAAATTTTAATTATTTTTCATTGTGGCGATATAATTTTTGTTCCCAATAAGCCTTTTCATCTTCCTCTTCTAGTAGTTTGATATATTCCTGTTCGATCCAATCTCTTTTTTTATATGCTTTGAAATAATGCGAAACAATGGCAATCCCCCAGCCACCTGTTACCAATATAGGCCAAGGCTCGCTGTTATTATCAATAAGCAACCAAAGCATCCAAAGAAAGAGATTGACTACTGCAAAGGTGATAAAATGCGAGCGAAAAGCCACTCGTTCTTTAGCCAAGATCAACAATTTTTGATTTTTTTCTTCCATGAACATTAGTTTTTATTATTAGGAGTAGAGCAGATATTGATGTATGGGCAAAGATAAGCTATTTTTCTAAAAAATGCAGCATTAAGGTGAAGGGGAGGGGAATTTGGAGTGACTTATGTTTTGGTAATTGGAGTCTCGTTATGTTTTTTCAAAATTGCATTTAATAAAGATAAGGAGTAATATCTTCGGTTCTTAAGGAATGTTTCAAATAATGGTTTTAATTCAGCAATGATTCCCCTATTTTTTGCTGTAGAAAGTATACCAATCGTGCCTATACATTGAATACCTAAATGTTCTGCTATAGTTCTTGCTTTTTTATCATCAATAAGTAGATAGTTAGCATTCAATTCTTTATATAAGATAACAGATTCAGACTCTCCATAGTCCATAATAAAGGTAAGTTTATTAAAGCCAGAAATAACTTTTACTTTGCCTTTACAATAGTTAACAATAGTAGGATAATAAGAAGTTGTTATATCCCTTGTTAATTCTTCCCAGACAGCTTTAGGAATATAAACGGAATCAAATAAAGCATCTAAAACTTGAAGTTTATCAATAATTGCTAAAGAAAATATTGGACTTGCATCTGCTATAACCATTCCCATTTGACTCATTTTATTTCAATTTTTCTATGTCTTCTAATACATCATCTAAATCCAAAGACGAAATAGGAATTTGGTGGTTAGATAAATTATTTTCAAACTCAATACGAGATAATTGAGCTATTTGAGCTGCTTTTCCTATAGTTACTTTGCCTTGTAAATAAGCTTGAACTGCTAAAGAAAATTTAATTCTTTGTTTTAACTCTTTTTCTGATTCATTTAAAGTGAGTAATATGTCTGATGGTAAATCAATACTTATGGTCTGTAGTGTCATAATCTATTTATTTTATCACAATTTACTATGATTATAAACAAGTTAAGGTCTACAAACAAAGATAAGCTATTTTTCTAAAAAATGCAGCATTAAGGTGAAGGGGAGGGGAATTTGAGATTTTACAAGAGTATTATCACCACAACATAAAGTCTTATTGAATAACAATATTATGGTCTATTTTTCAATAGAAAACACTATATTTGTCCTAAAGGCTATTTTAATAATATAGTATAATTTTGAAAACCAATTCCTTAGATAAACCATATGACTTTAGAAGATATTAAAAAGCTGATTGATAGGGATATAGATAAAGCATTTGAGGTCTTAGATGAATATTTTGGAGATAATAATGCTACCTATAATGATTTCAATAAAGAATACATCAATCGTCCCAACAATTTTCAAATAAATAGTTTTAGAAGCCGCCTTAAACGTTTTATTAAATTTAATAAAGAAGTTTTTGAAAAAGGCAAGGAGGAGTCGAGTATTCCCAATCCCTCCGAACCAATAATTAAGGAGCCTAGTCCAGAGCCTGCTCCGCCATCACC
>JAHDFT010000361.1:2798-5805 GCA_020628015.1 Bacteroidota bacterium | reverse complement strand
TTTTCACTTGTTCCTAAGCTTAGATTTTAATTCACAAGCACTATTGTAAGTATTATACAATCGCTAAAGATCTTGATGAAAAAATAATTCATTAATTGATTTATAAATCCTCATGATCCCTACTTATTCATTAAAATTAAATCCAATTATACAATAAGCCATTTAACTTTCATAAATAAGCTATCAAACTTTGTTTTTTAAGTGACAAAAAACAGAATAGACTGTCTTATTATGGGTTATAAATAAACATTTTAACTGATTTCAAGTTTAGTGTACTAAATAAGAAAAGAAAAAATCACTATTTCACAGCTTACTCAAGCTAATTTGCAGATATATAATTTAATTAATTGAGTAAGTATTTTTGTTCGCTTGCATTTTTTTGTTTAACTTCAGAAATGATTTTTCACAAATTTAATTTTTAACTAATTAACTATTTTTAGATAAAAACTAATACAACAATACTGAGGTATGCTATCATCTTGGTAATTGGTTAACACAATAGGAGAACCACAATTACAATTGTCTGAGTTCACACCTATTTATAATTATAATTTCTTCAACGAATTGGTATTATAATTAAGTAACAGTAAAAAAATAATTTCTTCATTTTGATTGATAGACCTGAACCTATACTTCGTTAAAAAGCCTCGCCAATGCGCTGCATTGCTTATGTTTTTTTGTCTTGTCTAGGGTCAAATTTCCCAAATCAAAACTAGGAACTTATTTTTCACTTGTTGCTAAATCAATAAATTGTTATTTTACCATTATTGAAAATAGTTTTATTTTTGCGAACATGATTTTTTAAATTAAAGAGGGATATGAACGTTGTTGTTGCCGAAAAATTACATGAAGCACTTGCCAATTATTTTGGATTTGACTCTTTTAAAGGAGAACAGGAAAAGATTATCAAAAGTATTTTATCAAGAAAAGACACCTTAGTGATTATGCCTACAGGAGGAGGTAAATCACTATGTTATCAACTTCCAGCTATTATTAGTGAAGGTACTGCTTTAATTATCTCACCACTCATTGCACTGATGAAAAATCAGGTAGACCTTGTTCGTGGTTATAGCAAAGATGATAATATTGCACACTTCTTGAATTCTTCGTTAAGTAGAAGTCAGATCAAACAAGTAAAGGAAGATTTATTAAGTGGACATACCAAGCTATTGTATGTTGCACCAGAAACTTTAACCAAGGAGGATACGGTTAACTTCCTACGGCAAATCACAATATCCTTTGTCGCTGTAGATGAAGCGCATTGCATCTCAGAATGGGGACATGATTTCCGTCCTGAGTATCGACGAATTAAAGAAATCATTAACCAAATAACCGATCATGCGCCTATTATGGCTTTGACGGCTACTGCTACGCCAAAAGTGCAAGCAGATATATGTAAGAACTTAAAACTTCAAAAACCAGATACTTATATTGCTTCTTTTAATCGACCCAATTTATTCTATGAAATTCGGCCGAAGGTTAAAAAAGAAGAAGTCAATAGACAAATCGTTCAGTTCATCAAGCAACATGAAGGAAAATCAGGTATTATTTACTGTTTAAATCGCAAAACTACCGAAGATTTAGCAGATGTATTGAGTGCTAATGGAATAAAAGCAGCAGCTTATCATGCGGGCTTAGATTCTGGCACACGTTCTTCCAGACAAGATCAATTTTTGATGGAAGATACTCATGTTATTGTAGCTACGATTGCCTTTGGTATGGGTATTGACAAACCAGATGTACGTTTTGTCATTCACTACAATATGCCAAAGAGCCTTGAAAACTATTATCAAGAAACAGGAAGAGCTGGTCGAGATGGCATGGAGGGTATCTGTATGGGCTTCTTCAATCATGAAGACATGCATCGCTTAGAAAAATTCATGCGAGATAAGCCTGTTGCAGAAAGAGATATTGGTGGTCAACAACTCAATGAGGTGATCGCTTATGCAGAAACTGGTGGCTGTAGACGTAGATTCTTATTGCATTATTTTGGAGAAGGCTATGACGAAAAGAAATGCAATAATGGTTGTGATAATTGTCTAAATCCTAAAGAACAGAAAAATGCCATTGAGGACATTCAACTATTGTTGAAATCTGTCAGAGTTTTACAAGATAATTTTGATGCTAAATACTTGGTAGCCTTTTTAATGGGAGTCAAAAAGCAAGAAATTGTCAACTTCAAGCATGATCAATTAGAAGAGTTTGGTAAAGGTGTAGGCAAAGACATACATTATTGGAATGCGGTTATTACACAAGCCTTACTAAATGATCTTATTAAGAAAAATGTAGAAAACTACGGGCAAATTATCCTTCAAGAAAAAGGAAGAGCCTACATTGAAGCTCCTTATATGATTAAGGTTGCGCTTAATCATGATTACGCTGCTATAGAAAATAGTACACCTATTGCAGACAATCAGAAGTCAAGTGCATTAGACCCAGCCTTACTCAAATTGCTCAAAGATTTGCGAAAAAAGGTAGCGAAAAGAAAAAATGTACCAACCTATGTCGTTTTTCAAGATCGCTCCCTAGAAGAAATGGCAACTTACTATCCTGTGAATAAAACTGAATTAGAACAAATTACAGGTGTAAGTAAAGGAAAAGTGGTTAAATATGGACGAGCTTTTATTGATGCTATTGCCCAATATGTAGATGCTCATAGTGTTGAACGTGCCAATGATTTTATTATGAAATCTATAGCCAGCCGTTCTAAATCCAAAATCTATATTATTAAAAATATTGACAAGAAAATTCCATTAGAAACAATTAGTGCCCATTTGAAGTTGAAAATGGAAGATTTATTTACCGAAATTGAAAAAATCGTGGATTCTGGTACCAAACTCAATATTGATTATCACATCAATAACTTCCTTGATGAGTACCAACAAGAAGAAATCTTTGATTATTTCATGGAAGCAGAATCTGATGACATAAAAGAAGCCTTAAGCGAATTAGAGGAAGATGATTTCACAGAAGAAGATATTCGCATGGTTAGAATCAAATTTATGTC
>JAHDFT010000361.1:0-2698 GCA_020628015.1 Bacteroidota bacterium | reverse complement strand
CAATATGTTGCATATTTGTTCCTTGTTACTTTTTTACAAAATATTTTACAGCCAATTCATTGTATTACAGCGTTTGTACTCGATAGTATTATTGTATATAGCATAATAAATATTTTGCATTTTTTAAAGAAAATTAAAGCTCCCGCCCTACAACTACAAAGTAAATTATTTATCTACCTATTTTGATAGTAGTAGATAAAAGAACTCAAACGTTTTAGTATGCTTGGTTATTAGCTTACCAGCATAAATGAGTATTTTTAAATTTCCCTCTATTTTCGTAGGGAACATGATGATTTAATTTAGTTCACTTTCAACTTCCTATTTTTTGCGTGTTTTAGAATAGATAGAATTGAATTACCACACTTTTTCTTCCGTAGCAGAACTTATTATTAATTAGATAGGACTCTTTAGCTGATCATCACTTGTTTTGTTTTACATTTTATCACAAAACACAAGTATGATGTCATTGCTTATCAATTAGTACTATGCTAAATTGACAATAGGCTAACAAAATATATCTAATTTTCAATAAACTATATAAAACGCAAAATAAAGCAAATAGTTACAATCAAACTAAACTTAGTAAGTAAAAATATCTTAATCATGTTATTATTATCAATATGGTTATTTTTTTTACTTATTAATACTTTCAAATCAATAGGAATACTTTTTGAAATCTATCTTTGTCATAAGATTTTCTAAACTTGAATTGAAAGACTATATTTTTATGTATTATTAATACATCTTGTTTTTTTCATATGCTATTATGTATAAAAAGCAAAACATATTATACTGTGTTTTTATTGTTTAAATTTAGTGAAAAGATTTTCAAATACTTGTTTATCTTCTGATAATCAATTATTTTTGTCAAACAATATTTTCACTTTAAGGAAATCATTCAAAGAAGCATCAAAATTATTTTCCTTTTTACAATTAAGTTTATTTGTAATTCAGTTAAAATGAAATACAAATAATATTTTAGAAAAATAGAAGCATTTTTTGTGTTTTTTTTATCAAATTGATTTTCAATTAAAAGAAAATATTTATTTTTACACCTGAGTACTTTTCAGTACCTTTTATTAATTGTATTTTTTAACTATACAATTATTTGACTTAATAAAAAAAACAAAAATATATAATAACCTGTTTTGTGAGTTTAACCTCTATTTTGTCAAATTGTTAACCTTTTAATTTTTACCACTATGAGGAAAGCAGATTTAATTGCACGCATTTCTGAAACAACAGGAGTACCGAAGGTAGACGTACTCGTATCGTTAGAATCTTTCTTTAAGGAAGTAAAAGACTCTCTTGCAGAAGGAGAAAACGTTTATATTAGAGGCTTTGGAAGTTTTATCACGAAAAGACGTGCTAAAAAAATCGGTAGAAACATCAAGAAAAATGTGGCTATTGAGATTCCAGAGCATCATATTCCAGCGTTTAAACCAGCTAAGATTTTTGTGGAAACTGTAAAGACTAGCAAGGTTTTGAATGCCAGAATTCAAGCAGAAGTAGAACCGCCTAAAGCAGAAGCCGATAGTGAATAAAGCGCAGTTTATGCTGATATTTGTGAGTCTGTTATTGATCTTGGGGCTTTTCTTCTTTGGTCAGAGAACAAACACACAAAATCAACCATCTATGAAAGACGCTCAAACTATGTCTAGCAGCCCTAAAGCTGCTAGTATAGACTTTGAGCGTCTTTCTATTAATTTACAACAGAAGCTAGACTCTTTACAAAAAGATAGTCTACAGCTCCTTACTACCGTTTGGAAAGAGAGTCAAACGCCTAATGACAAGGTAAGTGCATTGAATAATTTGGCTTACTATTGGGAACGATTGGGCTATGTTGAAATGGCAGCTAATTATTATCAGAAATCAGCACAAGTAGACTCTATTGCTAAAAACTGGAAAAGAGCAGGTGATAAATTAGGTCTTGCCTTCCGTATTGCTGGTGATAGCTCGTTGCGAAGCTATTTTCTGGAAAATGCCATTAGTGCTTATCAAAATGCCAAGCAATTGGATACTGCAAACCTAGAAACACAAATAGATCTGGCAAGCTGTTATATTGATGGCTATCCTAATCAACCCAATTTATTAATGCAAGGAGTCATGAGCTTGCTAGATATTAGTAGAAAAGACTCCCTTAATATTCGAGCCAATTTGATTTTAGGTCGTATGTCAATCGTTTCAGGGCAATATGATAAAGCATTGAACCGATTGAATATTGTAACCACACATGATCCTAGCAATGAAGAGGGTTTTTACTACCTAGGAGAACTCTATGCAGTTCAAGGAGAAAAAGAAAAAGCAAAGGAAGCTTTCAATAAATGTAAAAAATTGACAAAAAATCCTACCTTTGCGAAAGATTTGGATAGGATTATCCAGTCTTTATAATAATATTAGTAATAATTTTATTAAATTAGTGTTTTGCAATTAAACAAAATTGTGAAACACTTCGTTGTGTTTATAGGTGGATAAGTTTTTCATCCTACTATTTTTCTAATTTTTAAATTTTTATCGTATGCCTTGTGGAAGAAAGCGTAAAAGACATAAAATAGCAACTCATAAACGTAAAAAGCGTCTAAGAAAAAATAGACATAAGAAGAAGAAATAATAAAATTGCTAGATTATTTAATCTACTACTAGATTAGGAACAGTAAAAAAATAACTGTTCAATTTTGGTTGATAAATTTAACCCTAT
>JAHDFT010000360.1 GCA_020628015.1 Bacteroidota bacterium | reverse complement strand
TGCCCTTTCAGGGCGAAAGAAGATATACCCCCAATTATCTTAGAACTAGGAAAATCTCAATAACGGAGTGATATAACTGAATTGTTAATGCTATAAAATCAAAAAAAGACTATTACATATAAAGAAATTTCGTTAAATTTGATAATAGTGAGTAAATGAATGTCTTATTTTCTCCCATCACATCCCTTCAATTATATTAAAATGAAAAAATCCCAGATCAATTATTTGGTTCTATTATTGATAACCATCACCACCACTTTCATTTTGGCTTGTCGAACAACAGATGATGCTAAATTGGTTTCCTTAGTTGAAAAGAGTTTTAAAGAAGAAGTGCCACTAGTAGGAAATTTAACTTTTACTTTTAATAAAGATTTGGTGGATAAGGACGAACTGAATAAATGGGATACCATTCCATACATTCAGTTTAATCCACCTATAGATGGCCGTTTTCGTTGGGATTCGACGAATGTATTGACTTTCTCGCCTATTAAGAGCTTGAAACCTTCTACAAATTACAAAGGAGAATTGACTACCAAGTTGTTATCGAATAAATTGCAGCAACGATTAACCAAAGAAAATACCTTTGCTTTTCACACCCCCTATTTAGCATTGAAAAATGTACAATCTTATTGGGCAGTATCTAATGATAATCCTACAGATTCTTATGCCCATTTTGATTTGTCTTTTAATACAAAAGTAAGACCGAGTGATTTAGCTAATCATTTAAATATTGAGGTGGAAGGCAAAAATCAGGAATTTAACCTATTGGATACAGATTTAGAAGATCGGATCAGTTTGTATTTACCCAATCTAAAGATACAAGAAGATAAAGAACTCGCTGCAAAAATTGTACTTAAGAAAGGATTGATGCCAATAGAGGGCGATGTCGGGATAGAAAGTGCTGTTAACAAAGATTTTACAATTGCTTCTCCCTTCAAATTAACCATAGATGATGTCTTAGCGGAGCATGATGGTATGGAAGGAAAATTAATTGTCGCTACTTCACAAGCGGTTAATGCTACTGGAATTAAGGACTTTATCGAAGTAACACCAGAAGTTGATTTTTCGGTTAGTACATCTACCAAAGATTTTACCATTACTAGTGAAGAATTTGATGTCAATAAAAAATATAAACTGGTCATTCGAGAGAATTTGAAGGGAAATATGGGCGGAAAATTGAAGTATGCTTATCAGGACAGTATCTTTTTTGGCAAGCTTAAACCAGATATTAAATTTGCGAATAAGAAAGGAATATATCTTACACCTAAAGGGGAAAATAATTTAGCAGTTAGTATTGTAAATGTGCCTAAAGTGGAGGTGAAAATTTACAAAGTATATGAGAATAATCTTTTACAGTTTGCTAGTAATCGGTATAGCTACTATGATTATTATGAGGAGGAGTATTATGATGATTACTACTACGATAATTATTCCGATGGATTTAAATACAGTAAGGTGAAGCGGAATCTAGGGGATTTGGTTTGGGAAAAAACTTATGAAACAAGGGAGGAATTAGACCGTTCGGGGGTGAATCGTTTATTGAATATGGATTTTGAGGATAAATTACGAGATTATCAAGGCGTATATATGGTGGAGGTGCGTTCTGCGGATAATATTTACCTCAAAGATCGCAAAGTCGTTTCCTTATCTGATATTGGATTGATTGTCAAAAAAGGGGAGAAATCCTTGACGGTATTTGCCAATTCGATCAAAACAACTCAGCCTTTAGCTAATGTTAGATTGACATTAATTGGAAAGAATAATCAAGTATTGGAAACAATTGTTACAGATGGGAATGGAGTGGCAGTTTATCCAATGCCAAGCATACCAGCCGATGGATTCAAAGTCGCTTTGATAGGGGCGTATTTACAAGATGATTTCAATTTTATTCCACTTTCGATGACCCAAGCGAATACTTCTCGTTATGATGTTGGTGGAAGAACGACTTCTTTATCAGGATTTGATGCTTTTATTTATGCAGAAAGAGATATTTACCGACCAGGAGAAACCATCAATATCTCCACCATTATCCGAGATGAAAAATGGAATACACCTGGAGAAATTCCAGTCAAATTTAAAATGACCAATCCTAGTGGGCAGGAAATCAAAAAGGGTAAGAAAACCCTCTCTGCACATGGCTCATTTGAGACAGCCATTACCTTACCTGCTGCTGCTCGTACAGGAACCTATACTGCCGAAGTCTACACTTCTAATGATATTTTGCTTAGTTCTAAATACTTTAAGGTAGAAGAGTTTGTGCCAGATCGGATTAAGGTGAATTTAGACTTGAATAAAAAGGAATTGATGCCTGGTGAATCCCTAGATTTGACCGTCACAGCCCTTAATATGTTTGGCCCACCTGCTGCCAATCGAAATTATGAGGTGGAAATGAATACAAAAAAACGACGTTTTTCTCCTCCTAAAAACAATGATTATGATTTTGCTCAGAAAAACCTAGATACTTATTTTGAATCGGTGTCCAGAGAAGGGCAAACGGATGCGAATGGGCAAGCAGTAGAGTCTTTTGATGTGGCAGAGAAATATAGTAATATGGGGGTATTACAGTCCGATTTGTTTGTTACCGTATTTGATGAAACAGGACGACCAGTTAATCGAAGAGCGCAAGCAACAATTTATACACAGGAGGTATTTTATGGTATTGGTTATGGAGATTATTACAATACAACAGGTAAAAAAATCAAGGTGCCTTTGATTGCGGTAGATAAGAAAGGGAATGCTTTGAATAAGGAGGCAAGGGTGAAATTGATTAAACACGAATACAAAACAGTATTGTCTAAGTCGGGTAGTTATTTCCGCTACACTTCTCAAAAGGAGGAAAAGGTGTTAGCGAATCGGATTGTGAAATTAAAAGGAACAGGGGCTTATTTTGATTTTACCCCTGAAGTCTCTGGCCGTTATGAAGTAAGAGTATATCCCAAAGACATCAATACTTATGTCAGTAATTTCTATTATGCTTATGGTTATGGACAAACTACCAGAAGCTCTTTCCAAGTGAATAATGAAGGACAGATTGATATTGAGGTGGATAAAAAGAAGTATAAAACAGGTGATTATGCCAATGTTTTATTCAAGACTCCTTTTGATGGGAAAATGCTGGTGACGGTCGAAAGTGATAAGGTGATAGATCATCAATACGTTTACACAGATAATCGCTCTGCAAGCCTACCCATACAAATCAAGGATGCTTATGTGCCGAATGTTTATATTTCCGCAACGCTTTTCAAAGAGCATGAAGTATCAGAAATTCCATTAACTGTTGCTCATGGCTTTAAGCCAGTATTGGTCGAAAATCCAAACAATAAAATCGACATCCAGATTGATGTGCCAGAGAAATCCCGTTCTAGGGTAACACAGACGATTCGTTTACAAAGTAGTGAGCCAAATTCTGCTTTGACCGTTGCTGTGGTGGATGAAGGTATTCTACAATTAACCAATTACAAAACCCCTAATCCTTATGACTTTTTCTATCGCAAACGTGCTTTAGAGGTCAATACTTATGATGTCTATCCTTATTTATATCCAGAAATAGAAGGTCGTCGCCAGAGTAGCACAGGAGGGGATGAAGCCATGAGCTTAGATAAACGAGTCAATCCACTACCAAATAAACGAATCAAATTGGTCAATTTTTGGAGTGGTATTCTCCAAACAGATGCTACAGGAGCCGCTTCTTTTGATATTGATATTCCAGAATTTTCGGGTGATCTTCGGATTATGGCGGTATCCTACAAGGATAATAAATTTGGTGCCTCAGATTTTAATATGAAGGTCGCTGATCCGATTGTGATTAGTACGGCATTACCTCGCTTCTTCAGTCCTTCAGATACGGTTGAAGTGCCAGTCATTTTAACCAATACAACGGAAAAAACAGCCAATTGTAAAACGGAATTAGTGCTAGAAGGGCCTGTAAAAGCCATCGGTACAAGTCAGCAAAATGTAGAGATTCCGCCTAATCAGGAAAAAGAGGTGCGTTATAGGGTTTTAGCAAAGCCTGAGATTGGTCAGGCGGTGATTAAGGTAAATGTAGATGGTCTAGGAGAATCCTTTGTCAGTACGACGGATATGACCGTTCGCCCTGCTTCGGGCTTACAAAAGACGAATGAATCTGGCTTGGTACAAGGAGGCAAGAGTGTGGATATTCCACTAGCTGTTCAGCAATTTATGCCAGCGAGTATTGACCAAGAATTATACATTAGTAACTCTCCATTGGTGCAATTTACCGATGATTTAGAATATTTAGTTCGTTATCCTTATGGCTGTATTGAACAGACGGTTTCTAAGGCATTTCCACAATTGTATTTGACCGATATTATGAAGAATGTCTTAAGAAAAGACCTCAAAAACTTGAGTGAAGATCCTGCAAATAATATTCAGGCGGCGATTAATCGGGTGAAATTGATGCAATTGCATAGTGGAGGAATGACTTATTGGCCAGGTAGTGGTTCGGAGAGTTGGTGGGGAACGGTTTATGCAGGGCATTTTCTAGTAGAGGCGAAGAAGGCGGGTTATGAAGTGGATGAATCCATGTTGAAAAAGCTCTATCAATATTTACGAAGTCGTTTGAAGGAGCGCAAGGTGCGGACTTATTATTATAATGGAAATAAAAAGCGAGATATTGCGCCTAGAGAAGTGCCTTATTCCTTGTTTGTGCTTGCTTTAGCTGGTCAACCTCAACTTTCTTCAATGAACTATTATAAAGGACATCAGGATCAATTGAGTTTGGACGGGAAATATATGTTGGCGGCAGCTTATGCTTTATCGGGTGATCGACGCAAGTATGAACAGGTGATTCCTAAAGCTTTTACAGGGGAGGTGAGTAAGAAGGTGACAGGTGGCAGTTTCTATTCTCCGCTAAGGGATGAAGCCCTTGCTTTGACAGTATTGCTAGAAGTTGATCCCAAAAGCAATCAAATTGCCGATATGGCCAAGCATGTTTCTACTGCTTTGAAAAAGGATAGATACCTCAATACCCAAGAGCGTTCTTTTAGTTTCTTGGCGATGGGTAAAATTGCAAAAATGGCTAATGAAGGGAATGTGTCTGGTTCGATTAAATTGGATGGGAAAGAGATTGCGACCTATCAGGATAAGGCTATACGCTTAAAAACGGAGGATTTGAAGGGTAAAACCTTGACCGTTGATGCTCAGGGAGATGGTGATTTGTATTATTTCTGGTCGGCTGAGGGAATTAGTAAGGATGGAAGTTATAAACAAGAGGATCAATACATCAAAGCTCGCAAGACTTTCTTTGATCGCAAAGGGAAGCAAATCAATGAATTGACTTTCAAACAAAATGACTTGGTTGTAGTGCGACTTTCTATCACGAATGGAACCACCAATCCTATCGAAAATATTGCCTTAGCAGATATTTTGCCTGCTGGTTTTGAAATTGAGAATCCAAACGTGACAGAAATGCCAGACTTGGGCTGGATTAAGGATCGAAATTCCTATGATTATCGAGATATTCGAGATGATCGAATTACCTATTTCCTTTATCTAGGAGAAGAGGATACCAAGAATTATTATTATGTAGTACGTGCCGTTTCAAAGGGTATTTTCCAAATGGGACCTGTTGGAGCGGATGCCATGTATGATCCTGAAATTCATTCTTATCATGGTGGGGGTGTGGTGACGGTTTTGGAGAAGTGATGGGTGATTGCTCATTGTTCAAAAAAGGGGATAAAGCTATAAAATGATATAGGGGGGGTACTTCTGAAGTACCCCCCTCCTAATATAAAATAGAGTCATCTTATAAAATTATATGGTGCGGTCTATTTGAAATAGAGTCATCCTATAAAATTAT
>JAHDFT010000359.1 GCA_020628015.1 Bacteroidota bacterium | reverse complement strand
TAAAGATGGAAAAAAAAATATCCTTGTACATAAAGTCTTTTCGATTCAGTAAACACTTTTGGCATGGTATTCGCCTATATTAGGACAGAAACGATAATTTAGGCAAAGACGAAATAATAATTTGGGGTTAAGGGGGTAGTCTTTTATAGATTGCCCCTTTTTTTTATCTATATGCCAACCCAACTTTAATAGCCTGTACCACATATAGCTTTACCTACTATCTAATCCATTATTTAATACAATATATTTACTAATACTACTTTTGTTTCTTGCTATTAGCTATTAAAAACAAATAAAGTATATATCAACTACAATGTTTAATTAATCAATTAGTTGATAAAAAACAGTAAATTACTCTACTTATATATTGCGTTTACTTCTTTATTTCATTAAGTTTTATTAGCACCTCACATTAAATGTATAATTGATTTTTTTGGTCATCAAGTCAAATAATCAGGCTAAGTTTTATTTTTAGGAACGAGTGAAAAATAAATTTACAAATTTTGGTTAGAGAAATTTGACACTAGACGAGGCAAAAAACGTAGACGATGCGAGCATCGGCGAGGCTTTTTAACGAAGTATAGGGGTAAATTTATCAATCAAAATTGAACAGTTATTTTTTTACTGTTCCTTACAAATGATGAAATTAAAATAGCTTTTCCCATGTACTTTATTTTTAATCCATTACTTATATGTTCTATCTAGTACAAAAGTTCGATACTTTTTTCTAGTTTCGTGTTGGGAATTATTCCACTAATGATCTATTGAACCATATTTATTACACAATGATCCCCCAACACCAAAGTTTATATGCGGCATATGATTTGTATCCTTCTACAAAAGGAGCAGCTACGCACATCAATGCTTTTGCTAGTACCCTTTTCGACTTTTGTGGTGATGGCTTATTGTATGTTTTAGGCAATGAGCAGCTCCCCTCCATTCAACCTGAATCTGATTATACAATTGTCCGTTTTTCTAAACAAGTGCATAATTATTTGGACAGGGCAAAACAATATACGAATTTTCTTGCACAAATTATACAATGGCAGTCTAGTTTAAAATTAATTCACTTTCGTGATGTATGGAGTGGAATGGCTATTTTAAACTCTGCTGTCCAATCTCCTACCCTCTTTGAAGTCAATGCACTTCCTTCTATTGAGTTGCCTTATCATTATCAATTATCTCCCCCAACCCTTCAAAAAATTCGTCAACTAGAAGATTGGTGTTTGCATCAGTCTACTCATTTAGTTGCTCCTTCTTTAGTCATTCAACAAACATTGGAAAAAAGGGGAATTCCTTCAGACAAAATCACTCATATTCCTAATGGAGCTGAAATACTGAATCAAACACCTCCAGCTCCAGATCAAGCACCAGAGCGTTATATTATTTACTTTGGAGCTTTGCAACACTGGCAAGGTATAGATGATTTATTGAAAGCATTTGCTGGTCTACAAGACCTGAGTGATCTACATCTAGTCATCTGTTCTTCTAATAAACGACAAACTGCCAAGCCCTTTATTAAGATGGCAGCAAAACTGGGCATTAGTGATCGAATTATTTGGCAATTTCAATTACATAAGACAGCCTTACAAGCTTGGATCAGCCATGCATTACTCTCTATCGCTCCTTTAAAAGCTTGTAGTAGAAACTTAGAACAAGGTTGTTCTCCACTAAAAATTTTTGAGTCTATGGCTTGCAAAACAGCCGTTGTTGCTTCTGACTTACCTGTTGTTAGAGAAATTTTTGCGCCTGATTTTCCTGTTAAATTGGTTTATCCTGACCGTCCTCACCTACTTTCACAAGCCATTCGTTTTCTTTTAGAATCTCCCAATATTCGAGAAAATATGGCCCTACAGAGCTGGCAATTATTGCAAAATAAGTATAGTTGGAAAGCACAGAAAGAAAAATTAGTCAATATTTATTATAAACTAACACACAAATAAAATAAAAATTAATTTAATATTAATCAAAATACAAATTTAAAAAGCGTCTTGAACACCTTCTTTTACAAAGATTTATACCTTGTTTATTCATAAAATAAGTCTGTTTTATTAGTCAACCTTTATCATAAAGTGAAACATTTTATCATGCCTGTCATGATTTTTGCTGCTTAGGGGATGAAAAAAGTTCTAGCATACCCCATGTGCTTAACCCAATACCTATTAACCACATTTATATTTATCAACCGCATATCCCCTTCTTCTTTTAGTTTTATTTTCATTTTACTTTATCTATTCTTCTACTTCCTATTTCCCCTACTCGAATACCTTATGCATTTCACAATACAGTAAAACACTTGATTGCTACTTCATCTAATAACACTTTTATAATACATATAAGTAATACTACTAAATTTAACTAACTAACTAAATCAGTTATTATGAGACAGTTCTACAAAAAGCTAGTCTTACTATGCTTTCTTGTATGCGGCACTATTCTTACTACCTTTGCCCAACTCGACACTAAGCACTACATTCCACCAATGTACGGTAGAAGCCAAGTAGACCAACATTGGCTCTTGCTTTCTACCCCCGAAACGACTCCATTCAATGTTACTGTAACAGATGGAGCTGGAAACTTAATCACTACAGCAAGCATTTCAGTAAACAATTCTTTTGTCTACGATTTGGGTATTGGTTATGCAGCAATTGGTCCTGTAGAAGCAAGCGAGTTGAACACGGTAAACACGAAAGATGCCTTGATTTTAACGGCCGACCGGCCATTTTTTGCTAATGTAAGACACCAGATTACTGCACAAGGGATGTCTTTAACCGCTAAAGGAAATGTAGCAGAGGGTACACGATTCCGTAGCGGACATGTTATTTCTAACACTAGTGATGGTGCTTTTCCTAAAGCCCATTTTATTTCAGTAATGGCTACTCGCGATACAGCTACAGTAACCATTTCTGACATTACTGCTGGGGTTACTTTCTTAGGTTTACCCCAAACAGGTGGAACAACAGATGATGTTGTTGTTACCCTAAATCCTGGAGAATCATACGTTATTGGAGCAGACTTATTTCGAGATGTTGATGGTGTTGCACTACAACCTGGGGAGCAAAATGAGGTGAATGGTACCTTAATTACTTCTGATAAAAAGATTGTTGTCAACTCTGGTAGTTGGGTAGCAGGTAACGAAGGAGCTGGTGTGGATATTGGTGTTGACCAAATTGTTCCTATTCAGTTTATTGGTACAGAGTATATTGTCATGCAAGGAAATGCCACAACTAATGCAGATGACTTAGAACGTCCTTTAGTTGTAGCAGATGTCAATAATACACAAGTATTTGTAAATGGAAGTACTACTCCAATTGCGACACTAAGTGCTGGTGAATATTTTTACATTCCTTTTTCTGAGTATTCTGCTAATGGTAACATGTACATTACCACTTCTGAGCCTGCCTATTTATACCAAAGTACAAGTGCCAACAATACTAATGGTCCTGGTTTGAATTTCATTCCGCCATTAAATTGTAATGGATTGACAGAAGTACAAATCGGTGATGCAGATTTATTTGGTACGTCTAGTTTGAATATCCTAGCAGAAGTAGGAACAAACGTGCAGGTAAATGGTACCGCTTTAACCAATTCACTACCTGTTACAGGAAATTCAGAGTGGGTATCCTATCGAGTAGATAATGTAGTCGATGAAGTTAATATTACTGCTGATAATGTCATTAATGTTGCATTGGTAACTGTAGAAGGCGCAAGAGGTGCCGCAGGTTACTTTAGCGGTTTTAACCCTGCTCCTGTTATTGGTGCTTTTAGTACACAAGTTTGTAACGGAGGTGCTGACCTGTATGTTGTCAATGATGATTCTTATGATACTTTCCAATGGTTGATTAATGGTTTCCCGATTCCAGGTGCTACAGGTAGTACTTTTACAGCAACTGGTGAGGGTGTTTACTCTGTTGTTGGAGAAAAAGCAGATTGTGGTATTTTTGAATCTAATGGTATTCCTGTTCTGGATGTTTGTTTTGAGATTTGTGATAATGGAATTGATGATGATGAGGATGGTCTAGTAGATTGTGAAGATCCAGATTGTTCATTGATACCTCCATGTAATCCTAATATCCCAACTCTATCTGAGTGGGGCTTATATTTCTTATTCTTATTGTTTTTGAATTTTGGTGTAGTAGCCACTTTACCAAAAACAGCTTTAGCTACTGCTAACAAGCAAGGTAGAGTTTTCTCTAGTGGGCAGTTTTCTTTCCCACTTATTCCTGCATTATTAGCCAAGGCAGTACTCTGGAGTTTGTTGATTATGGTTGCTGCTTATGTAGTTATCCTATTTGGTTGGGGAACGATTACGATGACCGACTTTATTTGTAGCTGGTTGTGTTTCCCATTATTGGTCTACTTAACACACCTATTATTATTTGCTAGAAAAGTTTAATTAAGTAACAGTCAAACTTTTCACTATTGAAATAAGATAATTTGAAGCAACGTATTGTAGGCGATCTACTGCCCTGACCTGCAATACGTTCGCTTCATATCTTATTCATCTTACATACCACCAAACACCAACTATAAAAAATACATCAAAGCTATGTCTAAGGCAAAAGCAATGCCCCTTAACCAATTATTCAACAATCCTGTATATTACTACTTCATTATATTCATTACACTCACGATTCTATTTCATTTAATTTGGGGAACCGTCTGGTTTTTTGATTATATCATAGAACCAGTCAACACCCTTTATGCAGGACTTGCTAGTACGCTATTAAGTTGGATGGGCTGGCAAACTACCGCAGAAGGTACCTCTGTAGTTTCTCCTTTTTTTCATATGAATATTGCTATCGGGTGTGATGGAATTCAAGCAACGGCCATGTTTATCATTGCCATGTTGCCATTATCTACTGACTGGAAACACAAAGGTAAAGGGATTATAATCGGTATCTTTTGTTTATGTTTACTAAACTTGATCCGCATTATATCCCTTTATTTTACTGGTGTTTATTTCCCTTCCATTTTTGAATTCATGCATATACAATTCTGGCAAGTAACCTTTATTATTGCAGCAGGCTTATTATGGATGTATTGGTTTGGAAGCAAAAAATAAATTGGCATCTTGCGACTTATCATTTAGTAATGGCAAAACTATGAAAACATTTTTAGTCAAATTCATCACCCTTTACCTCCTATTCCTAGCTTTTTTCTACTTTTCTGGTGCCAAAGAATGGTACGGAAATAAACTCATCAGTTCTGGACATTACTTTTTCAATGATTTTGCAAAAAATGCAGAGGTAAAGTTTTTGAAGGAAAAAAGAAATGGTCAGGAAGAAATTATTGTAGGTTTATTTAATAAAAAGCAGGTCAAAAAGCTGATTGCAGAAGCCAAACGAAAACGGCAAACTAAGGTGGATTACAATTATGTTAGTTATGAGATCAATTTATGGCTATTTCCACTTACAGCACTTTGCTTTTTACTTGCTCTGGCACTCAGTAGCCCTGTTGCCTTGAAAAAGCACTTATGGCTATTACCCATTGCTTTTTTATTATTCCAACTATGGGTTTGGTTTAAAATAGATATAGATCTCTATTATTATTTTGATTATTATAGACGTTTAGAACTCAGCTTATTAAGTACTAGTACCCAAACTATGGTCAACTATCTTTATGAGCTAATGAATCGAGTGGAGTTCAATATTTTTATTGCTTTACTGATCTGGATTGTGGTGTATGGTCGATCTATTGAATGGGAAAAAGCATTTCCTAAAGTGGCTATTAGTCAGTAAAGTAAATAGGAAGTGACAATTGATTCTAGATAATAAGTGCTAGATTAAAAATAAAGTCTAATTCGTACTAAGTATTTTTAATCTAGCA
>JAHDFT010000358.1:4175-5834 GCA_020628015.1 Bacteroidota bacterium | reverse complement strand
GCAGGGAAAACCAATACGGCCATTTGGATTTGTGATCTAGGGTACATGACCACATAGGCTCCCAAACAAGCAGAAATCGCCCCACTCGCCCCTATCGTTGGAATCGCACTCATTGGATCAATAAAAATATGGGCAAAGGAAGCAGCCAAACCACCCAATATATAAAAGATTAAGAAAGGGATATTACCAATCGTACTTTCTACATTATCCGCAAAAATCCATAGGAACATCATATTGGAGAGGAGGTGTCCCCAGCCGCCATGTAGGAACATGCAGGTGAGGAGGGTGTAGAGGTCTACTCCTTGTGAGATTTCACGAGGAATGGAACCATATTCATTCACAAAGCCTGCCAACTGCCCTTCGGGAAGACTGACTTGCAAGAAAAAAATCAATATATTCGCAGCGATCAATAGATAGCTGAATATAGGCTTATAACCGCCTTGTACTTGATTGTCGCCTATTGGAAAAATCATGGTTTTGATTTAAAAGTCATCCTATCACTTCCTCAAACTCACCCTAGGATCTAAAATCCCATACAATACATCCACAAAAATATTCACAATTACAAATAGAACCGCTGCAAAAAGCACCGAACCCATTGCCACAGGGAAATCTAGATTATTTAAGGCATTAATGGTGACATAACCCAAGCCCTTATAATCAAAAATAATCTCAATGAAATAAGCACCTGCTAGGATCGAAGCCAACCAACCTGAAATTGTTGTGATTACTGGATTTAAAGCATTACGTAATCCGTGTTTAAAAATCACTTTATACTTTGATAATCCCTTTGCATAAGCGGTTCGGATATAATCTTGTGACATCACTTCGAGCATGGTACTTCTAGTCAACTGGACGATGATGGAAATGGGACGAATCCCAAGGGCAATTGCTGGAAGGATTAAGTTTTTCCAAACAATGCTTTCCTCTCCTAAGTCATTGAGTTCGTAGAGACTTCCTGTATAGTTCAATCCTGTATAGTCGTGTAGCCAGTATCCAAATATGAGTGCTAAAATAATACCAGAGAAATAGGAGGGCTGAGAAATGCCCAGTATCGAGGTGACAAGTATGGAGCTATCCGTAAAGGTAAACTGATTCAACGCAGCAATGACCCCAAAAATAATCCCGATAATACTGGCTAGGATGATGGCGGTTAGTCCAAGGATAATGGTCTTGGGTAATGCCTCCATCAATATCTCCGTTACCTTCCGTTTGGATTGGTAAGAACGCCGCATGTACGGTGTTTTGGCGACCAAGCAATTACTTCCTAGACTGAATAACTTCGAGTATTCATATTTCTCCTGATTCTTAGGCGTGTCTTCATGTAAAGATATGGGCAATAGATCATTGATATAATAGCCTAATTGCACCACTAAAGGTTTATCCAAGCCCAATTCCTTTTGAACTGCCTCGACAGTAGCTACATCTGCTCTTTGCCCTAGGGTTAATCGAGCAGGATCACCCAATCCTTGAAATAGGAAAAAAACGATGACAATCACCCCCAACATGACGAGCGCACCGTATAAAATTCGTTTGATGATAAAGTTTAGCATCGTTTTTTTTGTAATTGTTTATAAAAACAAGCGTAGGAGACAAAAATCAATTTACATTCCATATTCCCCTTTAATCACACTCCAATCTGGTAAAGAATTACCATGC
>JAHDFT010000358.1:1823-4075 GCA_020628015.1 Bacteroidota bacterium | reverse complement strand
TTACATTCCATATTCCCCTTTAATCACACTCCAATCTGGTAAAGAATTACCATGCCATTTATCTACTACTACTCCATCTTTAATTAAGACCACACCAGGATTACCCCGAATCATCGTCTTAATTGGTGTCGCATCCAAATTATAGAACTCATAAGCACCATCTGTCATTGGATTGGCTTCGCTGATACCTGTTGCTGTCAAACCAATGGCAGAAATTCCAGCTTGTTTAGCATCTGACATCACCTTATTCACTCGCTTAAAGGCATCCTTATCCGACTTGGCAATATTGTGAGAAGCGACAAAGAAATGATAACCTGGTTTTGCCAAAATATCATCCTGAACTTCTTCTTCGCTCTGATTAAAAATAAAGAAATCTTTGATAGTAGGTGGTTTTCCTTCATCCAGGATTTTCTCTTTGGTCAAATCTTTTTCAAGCGTCCAGCTCTTATCTTTCCAGATACCTGAATCAATGTATTCCTTATCACTCACCTCCTTCGTTTCTCCAGCTTCATTTTTCAAAGTATAATATTTCACTACCTCTGCTTCGATTCCATCATTACGTCCTTCAATCAAATTTGTTCCTTTTTTATAAGCTCTAAAGTCTACAATTGGCAAATCGTAGTAATTGCGTAGGGTAAATATTAAGGCAATGAGGGTCAATACGCTCAATGCAAGCGTTGAAGGCATCTTTTTAAATAAGTACTTAATATGCTTGTGGAAAATAACCATGATCAAAACTAAAACACTTAAAAAGACATCTTTAATGAAAGACTCGAAAGGCTTTAATTTCACAAAATCACCAAAACAACCACAATCTGTCACTTTTCCTGTTACCGTAGAAAAACCTGTCAATACAGTAAAGAAAATGATCAAACCAGCGTATAAAAAGAGGGTGGAACGTTTGAAAGTCCCTAGAATAAGGGAAAAACCCAATGCAATTTCTAGTACGATGGTGAAAATAGAAACAGGTAAAGCCAATTCTGCCATAAAATGCCAAAAGCTGGCTAAGAAAGGCATATATTCCCCAAATATCTCAAAATATTCGGTAATCTTAATCGAAGTACCAATCGGGTCAATAGCTTTGACTGTACCCGAAAACACAAAGAAAGTTCCTAGAAAATTCTTAATGTAATCAATCACCAAATTCTCTGGCTTTCGGATAAAATACAAAATGATTGTTACTCCTAAAGCCAGTACAGCAATCAGTAAATTTAATGTGTATATGGTCATAGTCTTTTGATTTGTTTTACAATCCTTAAATTACAATACTACAAAATTAAACTAAAAAACGCTTTAACTAAAACTTTAGTTGTTAAGAAGTCCTAAAATAATGTATTGATTGTTTGTTTTCTTTGTAAATTGTAGCGCAAATAGTATATCCGCCAAATGAAAAGTAAAAATACATTTTTCGCTCCAAAAACCACATTGAATTGTGGAGGAAAGTTATTGGATTTGAGTGAGCCGATTATAATGGGCATTCTCAATATCACTCCTGACTCCTTTTATGATGGGGGAAAATACAAAAAAGAAAGCGATTGGTTGCATCAAACGGAACAAATGATTGATGCAGGAGCGACGATTATTGATATTGGTGGCATGTCTTCTCGTCCTGGAGCCACATTGATTAATCCAGAGGAGGAATTAGAACGAGTGATTCCAGTAATCAAAAGCATTCACCAACATTTCCCTAATACCGTTCTATCCATAGATACCATACGTGGTGTCGTTGCTAAAGCTGCTGTTGAAGCAGGCGCAGGGATGGTCAATGATATTTCGGCAGGTAAATTTGATCCTGATTTATTTAATATTGTTGGTCAATTAAGGGTGCCTTATATTTTGATGCACATGCAAGGGCAACCTGATACTATGCAAGACAAGCCTCAGTATGAAGATATTGTCTTGGAAATAGTCGATTTTATGGCGGAGCAATTAGGGGCTTTGAAGGAGGCAGGAGTTAAGGATGTCATTATTGATCCAGGCTTTGGTTTTGGTAAAACACTAGCACAAAATTACCAATTATTGGCGCAATTAGCTACCTTCAAAATGTTTAATTTGCCTATCTTAGTGGGTGCATCTCGTAAATCTATGATTTACAAACTCTTAGGCAATTCTCCTGCTGAGGCTTTGAATGGGACGACGGTGGTGCATACTATCGCTTTGGATAAAGGGGCGAATATTTTGCGGGTGCATGATGTCAGGGAGGCAGTGGAGGTATTGAAGATTAGGGGGATGGTAGGAAGAGAAGAAGAAGG
>JAHDFT010000358.1:0-1723 GCA_020628015.1 Bacteroidota bacterium | reverse complement strand
ACATTCGCCCGTATATCCGCCCATGCATCCGCATGTACAACTCCACACAAGAAAAAACAACTATGTCCTTATTGTATTCCATAAAAATAGGCTTTCTGGAAATAGGCATATGGGATGTCATTGACGTACTTTTGGTGAGTCTGTTATTCTACCAGCTCTACAAATTATTGAAAGGAACGCTTGCCTTTAATATTTTCATTGGGACGCTCTTGGTTTTCTTGCTGTCTACCATCGTTTCTTCTTTGAATATGAAATTATTAGGCACTATCTTCAATCGTTTTGTAGAAATGGGATTGATTATATTAGTCGTCGTTTTCCAGCAGGAAATTAGACGATTTTTATTCTATATCGGTAGAGGTAGTGGGATTGGAACGAGTAATAGATTTTGGCAACAGCTTTTTAACCGCAAAGGTAGAGATGAAGCCAAACTAGAGACCTATCGAGAAGAAATCGCTCGTGCAGTACAGCGAATGGCTGCAACCAAAACGGGTAGTTTGATTGTCTTTGCTGATGCGAGTGAAAAACAGTTTTTTGCCAGTACAGGCGTTTCTATTAATGGAGAAATTTCTAGTAAACTAATTGAAAGTATTTTTGATAAACACAGTCCCTTGCATGATGGGGCTTTGGTCATTGCTGATAATAAAATATTGGCGGCTGGTTGCGTTTTACCCGTTTCCGAAAATCCAGATATTCCCAATCGAGTGGGTATGCGTCATCGAGCGGCTGTCGGAATTACCGAAAAAATTGATGCTGAAGTCCTCATTATTTCTGAGGAGAGAGGTAAGATTTCTCATGCTAAAAAAGGCAAACTCAAGATGAACATCACCCAAAAGCATTTACTAGATATGCTTTCAGCGGTTGTTGTTTGATGTCAAAATACATATCGTTTATATTAACAAATCCCAAACACCCAATAGCTATGGAAAAGATTAAGCTCATGCTTCCTGCTTATAATGAAGCCCAATCATTACCCTCCCTTTTAAAAAGAATCAGTATAGTAAAAGAACAATTTCAGCTACCCTTAGACATATTGGTGGTCAATGATGGTAGTCAGGATGATACAGCAGCCATTGCTAGATCACATGGCGTAGCTGTGCTTGATCTCCAACCCAATAGAGGATTGGCTGGTGCCATGCGTGCAGGTTTTCAGGAGGCATTGAAAGATATGACTCCTGATGATATTCTAATCACAATGGATGCTGATGATAGTCATCATCCTGGTCTAATCTACCGCATGTTGATCCAAATTAGGGAAGGCTCTGATTTGGTGATTGCTTCGAGGTATAGACCAGGTGCTAGAATCGTTGGTTTATCTAGGTTTAGAAAGTATTTGAGTTCTGGCGCAGGTATTTTATTTAAAATCTTCAGGCCTATTGAGGGCGTGAGGGATTATACTTGTGGTTATCGTGCCTATCGGGTGCGTTTGTTGCAACAGATGATGCAATATTATGGGGATCAATTCATTACCCAAGAGGGATTCGGCTGTATGGCAGAAATCCTACTTAAATCAAGAGTTTTCCAACCAGTTGTGCATGAATTGCCTTTTATTTTGAGGTATGATCAGAAGATGGGGGCGAGTAAGATGAGGGTTTTGAGAACGGTTAAAGATACTTTACAGTTGATCTTTTCACAGAAATAGTATTAATTTCATCTGAGTTTTACTAAGGAATAACTGCTATATCGCTTATTCATTCCCTTGATCACTTCTTAATCTTCTTTGCCT
>JAHDFT010000357.1 GCA_020628015.1 Bacteroidota bacterium | reverse complement strand
GCCTAATTTATTTTTTGCTTGTTACTTAGTTGATGCGTTTTGGTAATGTCATGTTGCAAGCTTGTTTGTAACACCCATATTAAAATAATTATCTAATTTATAAAGCAATTTATTTTGAAAGACTTCGTTCAATTAAGCAAACAGAAAGTTGCAGAGGGGCATATCGAAAAAGCGGTTTTAGTTGGCTTGATTCATCAACATCAAACAGAAGAAAAGTTAACAGAATATCTTGATGAGCTGGCTTTTTTGGCCCAAACAGCAGGGGCAGAGGTTGAAAAAACCTTTACCCAAAGACTACCCCACCCACATACCAAAACTTTTGTCGGAAAAGGAAAAATGCAAGAAATTGCAGAGTATGTAGCGGTGAAAGAGATTGATTTGGTCATTTTTGATGATGACCTCTCACCTACCCAACAAGGAAACCTAGAACGAGAACTCAAATGTAAAGTAGTAGATCGGAGTTTCCTTATCCTTGACATTTTTGCAAGCAGAGCAAGAACTGCTCAAGCAAAAGCACAGGTCGAACTGGCGCAAATGCAATACTTATTACCTCGATTACGTGGTTTATGGACGCACCTCGAAAGGCAGCGTGGAGGTATTGGTATGCGTGGTCCTGGTGAGCAGGAGATTGAGACAGATAGGCGGATTGTGAATAAGAAAATCAGTTTGCTTAAAGAGAAACTGAGTAAGATTGACCGTCAGAATCAAACCATGCGAAAGCGTAGAGATAGTATGATTCGAGTGGCTTTGGTAGGGTATACTAATGTTGGTAAATCTACTTTGATGAATTTGATGAGTAAATCTGATGTATTTGCAGAGGATAAACTTTTCGCTACACTAGATACCACCGTTCGTAAAGTCGTTTTAGAAAGAACGCCATTTTTACTTTCTGATACCGTAGGATTCATCCGTAAACTCCCTCATAACCTCATTGAAAGCTTCAAATCCACCTTAGATGAGGTTCGAGAATCAGACGTATTGATACATGTTGTCGATTTTGCACATCCACAATTTGAAGACCATATTCGTATTGTCAATGATACCTTACAAGAAATTGGTATAGGAGAACAACCTGTAATAACTGTCTTCAATAAGTTGGACTTATACCGAGAACGCAATTTTGACCCTTATTTAAAAGAATCTGTTAAGCGAGAGATTATGAAGGAATTATATGATCGCTGGCAAACAGAAACGGAGGGCAACTGTATTTTTATGTCTGCTAAAACAAAGGAAAATTTAGACGATTTCAGAGCTATATTATTGTCACATGTACAAAAACAGTATAGCATTCGTTATCCTTATAGATCTTCCTTTTTCTAGTAAGTGATGGACTTGTAAAAATATAACATAACATAACTAGAATTGAATTTGTAAGCATTAGGTGGTTAGATGCATCCAGAATATGGCGTGCATGAACCTCTAATGCTTATTTTTTTATCCAGCATAACCAAAAAATACGATCACTATGATGACTGCCACAGCTTCCTGTGCCACAGGAACGATCCAGCCGTTGAACCAGTCCTTAACTGCTCGACAGGTACAGCATTTATCCCGAAGGGTTGGTTTTAGCCTTTCTTATAGCGATGTCCAAAAGTATACGGGCTATAATTCCAGTAATTTGGTTGATGAAATCATTAATCGAGCCTTGGATCTCCCACTAACTCCCCCACCTAAATGGGCGGATTGGACTTGGGAAGAATTAGAAGTAGCTTTTCAAAATGAAGAAGAGGATTTTGATCCTTATAGTGAAATGACAGCTACTTGGCTGACAGAAATGTTAGAAAATGGTTTTAGAGAAAGAGTTGCGCTATTTTGGTCAAATCACTTTGTCACCGAATTTGAGCAATATGAATACCCACCTTTTTTATACAAATATCATATTTTGTTACAAAAACATGCATTGGGTAATTTTAAAGATTTTGTATATGATATAGGGATTAATCCAGCGATGTTAACGTATCTCAATGGATTTGAAAACTTTGTGGATGATCCGAATGAGAATTATGCTAGAGAATTATTGGAGTTATTTACTTTAGGTTTGAATAATGGTTACACAGAAAAAGATATTCAAGAGGTAGCCAGAGCCTTGACAGGTTGGCAATACGATTGGGAGTTTGGACATACGGTATTTTTTAATGAAGATGACCACGATGTTGAAGAAAAAACAATCTTTGGGCAAACAGGGGAATGGGGCTATGATGATGTTGTTGATCTATTATTTGAGTATAGAGCTAATGAGATAGCGAATTTTATTTGCAGGAAAATTTATAGTGAATTTGTATCTGAAGATATTGATGAAAAAATAGTGGAAGCATTGTCTAGAACTTTTTTAGATAATGATTTTGAGTTAGAGCCTGTTTTTAGACAATTATTGAAAAGTGAGCATTTTTTTGATGAAGCGTTTATTGGAACAAGAGTCAAATCACCTGTAGAAGCACTTTTGAATTATATTACAGAACTAGAATTACCTGTTTTGCAGATTATGGAATATAAAGATGAGGAAACTGATGAGGTATATCGGTACCGATTAATAGATGAGTTTCCTTGGTTGACCGCTACTTGGGGGCAAATTATTTATAGTCCACCTAATGTTGGAGGATGGAAAGGACATAATTTTTGGCTGGATAATACTAAGCTTTATCTGCGTTGGCAAAATATGCGTTGGTTTCATTGGGTATTTGAAGATGGTAATGAAGAGCAAGGTATGGGGCAACTCAGAGATTGGGCTAGAATGATTGCTCAAGAATCAACAGATCCACTTGTAATTAGTGAGCGTATTATTGGTCATTTTACCCCTAATGGATTCCACACCAAATCATTTTTAGATGCCGCAGCCAAGCGGTTTAGATATGAAATCCCTTCTCATTATTTTGAAAATGGCTATTGGACATGGGATTGGGAAGAGGCTCCTTATCAAGTAGCTGTCTTACTGGAATTTATCGTTATACAGCCAGAATTTCAATTGTGTTAGGGTGACAGGGCTATTAGTTATAGTAGCCAATTTAGCTAGTAGATGTTGTCTTTATTCTTCTTTTTTCATATCCAAAAAATCTAAAAGTATGTGTAATCACCGTCAAGGTCATGATCTTTCTGATAAAACAGCCCATAAACAAGATCACCAAAAATGGAGCCGTCGATCCTTCTTAACGACAATGGGTTTGACTGCTAGTATGTCGATGCTATTGGGCAAAATTCCTTTAACTGCTTATGCAGGCTCTCCCCTAGCATATGCACTCAATCAATCCGAATCAGATCGCATTTTAGTATTGATTCGATTGGCAGGAGGAAATGATGGTTTGAATACCATTATTCCGCTTTACGATTATAGCAATTACAAAAAATTTAGACCCACACTAGCCATTCCTCAAAATGAATTGTTCAAATTGAATGATGAGGTTGGTATTCCTAGATATATGAATAGTTTGGAGTCTTTGTGGAAAGGCGGTGGGATGAAAGTGGTGAATGGGGTAGGTTATCCGAATCAGGATTATTCGCATTTTAATTCGATGAAAATATGGGAAACCGCTAGTGATAGTGATAATGTGGGAGAATCTGGCTGGATGGGACGTTTCTTTGAGAATCAATATCCTGATTTTTTGCTAGATGGTCCTGATATTCCACCCGTAATTCAAATTGGAGGGACACAAAGCATCACTTTTACGGGTAATAATATCATGAGTGTGGCTACTGTAGCAGATAGTGCAGAGCGTTTTGAAGAGTTGGTAGAAACAGGTGAAGCTTATAATGTTACTAACCTACCAGGATGTAGATATGGAGAAAAACTCAAGTTTGTACGTGCGGTATCCAATTTAAATTATAGGTATACAGACATTATCAAGGAGGCTTATGATCGTTCTAAAAATGATGTAGAATATGTGGGTGATGATGATTTCTTTGGTGCAGGTTTAGCTCGACAATTGGCTTTTGTAGCTCGTTTGATTAAGGGGAATTTGGGTACTAGGGTGTATATGGTAGAATTGGATGGATTTGATACACACGAAGCACAAGCTTATCAACATATGGAGCTAATGACCGAATTAGCCAATGCAGTCAGTAAATTTTATGAAGATCTAGCTACAGCGAATTTATCTGATAAGGTATTGTCGATGACCTTCTCTGAATTTGGTCGAACCATACAAGAGAATGCTTCCGAAGGTACAGATCATGGCGCAGCGGCTCCTGTACTCTTTTTTGGGGGGGATTTGAATGGTGGAGGAATGGAAGGAGAATTACCTTCTTTAAGTAATCTAGGAGAGTATGAAGATTTTCCTTATACAACCGATTTTAGAAGTATTTATGCTACCGTTTTACAAGATTGGATGTGTGTAGATGGAGAGTTAGTGGATAAGGTTATGGGTAAATCTTTTGAAAAGTTAAGTGGTTTAGTGAATGCCTGTAACTCAAGTCAACCAGTAGGATTGGCGAATAATGGTGTGGTGAATATTATTGATGCTCAGGCTCGTTATGATGGGAATGGCAATATTGCGATTCACTATGGTATCGCTTCTGCTAATAGAGTGAGAGTAGAATTATTCAATATGGCTGGTCAACCTGTTCAAGTATTGGTAGATCAGCATCAACAACAAGGGAATCACCAATGTCAATTCAATCCTCATGCTAAAAAATTACCTGCTGGACAGTATTTATACCGAATTCGAGCAGGAGAAGATGTTGCTAGTGGTTCGGTGGGGGTATTTTAAAAAATACTAATTGCTAGAAAGTACAAAAGCCTTATTGATTATTACAATCAATAAGGCTTTTGCCGTTTTATGATAAATAAATTTAGTGATTTTTAAAAATCTGCTTTGACAATCGTTTTTACAAACTCCCCCTGATCTGTTTGGATATTTACTGCATACCAGCCTTTAGGTAAATCCGCTAAATTGATGCGAACCTGTGCTTGTCCATCAATATTATCGTTGTATACATTTTGTCCAATCAAATTAAAAATCTGTACGCTTTGCATAGAGACATTCCAAGCATCTGCCTCAATCACCATTTCATCAATTACAGGATTTGGATAAATTTGAATGTCTAGTCCTTCTTCTATGGTCATTTCCTCTTCTAAACCAACTCCTGTATTAGCGGAAGCAGCATGTAGAAAACGGTAAACGGTGTTTTCATTTGGTAATGCATCTAAATAAGGCGTATCTTCCTGCCATGCATATTGAATAAACTGAGGATTAGAAGGGTTTCCTTTTAGACCATAAGCATTTTCAGGTAATAAAAATTCATCCGCAATACCAATTTTGGGTTGGCTATCATCTGTAAATAATTTGGCTTCGTCTGCAATAGAACGAGGTCCATAATGAATCTCAATACGGTTACTTCCTTCATAAAACCATACTTGATAACTAATGAAATCTTCTGCTCCTCCATATAAAAATCCTGCTGTTTCAAACTGTAATTTGAATACTTTATCTCCTTCTACTTCTTCAGTTGTATAACTAATTGGTGAACCCGTTTTTTTATCTACATAAATATTACCTATATCTGCTGGAGCCAAACCAAGTGGATAGATATTGTATTCGGAACCGATAGTCGAATCATCATATTTAAAGCTAATGACCTCTCCTGTAATGGTTAAAGTAGAAGTGGTGAAATTGAGAAGCGTGAAATCCATACCCATATCTACTTCATAAGTCTCAGAAACATCAAATGCTTTATCTGGATTAATGACCGTTCCATCTGTAATAGGTTCGTAATCCTTTTGAAAAAAAGAGAATTGATAGTCATAAGTTTGACCAAAGCTAAGGCTAGTAATGAAAAGGAATAATATGCTGAGTAGTTGAATTTTATTAATCATGGCATTGCTTTTTTGTTATTACTAGGATGCTATGAAACGGGTAAAGGTTTAACGTTGCTTTTGGGGATTAAGTTGTGTGGGG
>JAHDFT010000356.1 GCA_020628015.1 Bacteroidota bacterium | reverse complement strand
TAAGGTTTTATTTCTTCCTTTTCTTACTGTTTACGCAATCAACTCTAGCAATAAGCCTCTCAAAAACTCTCCAAATACCACCTATCCCCTCTCCTCACCAAATTCATCGTCTCTTTCTTATTCCCATCTGGGCCAAAGGTAAACTCAACTTTTGCCTCCTCCCCTTCAATAACTGGCTCTCCAATAATTTTACCTGTCTTGAAATATTCGTCAAACTCTTGTTTGTCCTTAGTTGAGGCATTTTGTATGGTGCAGAGGAATTTGGTATCCCCATCACCTTTACCTTCAGGATCACAAAGCTCTGATAGTAGTTCGTATTTCCCCTCCTTAGCAGCGATAAAGATTTGATTGACGACCCAAGCTGGATCGGTTTGAGGCTTGAGATTGGCATTATCCTTTGTGGTTTTCTTTACAGCTGGGTTACAGCTTAGAAGAAGGATTGTGCTGATGAGTAGAATGGTGGATAGTGTTTTTGTGGACATGGATTGGATTTTAAGTTTTCTGGGAATGATTGACGCTATTCGGATTGATTGTTTATAATCAAACAGATGATAGAATCCGATTGTTTTATAACGTATCATCAAAATACGATTACTTCTCTAAATACTTGGTCAATATTGCTTTCTTTTCTTCTTCTGTATCAACAATAGATTTTTCAGCTTTAGTGATTTCGGCTTCAAACTTCTCAATTTCTTTAACCATTTTCCTTTGTTCTTCAATGGGTAATACAGTTACTAGAATTGGATTCAAATACTTTACTGATAAACCTGGTTGTGCTACACCTCTTGCATATTGATTTAAGTTCATTAATCGCAATAAATGATAAAGCCAAATCACATTCACTTCACCTTTAGGAGTTACAACTAAAGCATGTTCTGTTGCATGAAACTTGCCAGTTATAATATGAACATTACCACACAATGCTCCTTGTCTACCTACTAATGGGAAAGTACCTTCATGTGTATATGTTGTTGTATATCCTCTTAAACCATTGCCACCATAACAAGGATAAAGCCCTTCTTGATAGGTATCTCTGATAGCCTTTGCTTTGACAAATTGCCCTGCTTTTAATGTACAAATATTACCTAATACATCTTTATAAGCATTTTGATTTGGTGCCATAAAGATCCTATCAATTTCTTTCTTTTTTAACTCTATCGCCTCTTTAGCTCTTGTTTCCCTAGCCTCTATAGCCTCTATTTCATCAATGATTTTCTGTTGAATATCAAGTGGAGGTTTAGGAATCATCAAAGTAGAGAAAAAGGTTGTTGGTACTCTTCTGTGGCCTGATGTACCTGTCATATTTTTTTCTGCTATTTTTCTTATTACTTCCCTATTAATAAAGTAAAAAACAAACTTAGGTAAAAAGTGAGCAGTATCAGTTCTGAATACGAAAAACTCAGTACTTCCAAAACCTAATCGGTGCGGCAATTGCGCTAAAAATGCACACTTCCCATTTTCCATACAAGGAGTGATTTTAGCAAAAATTATATCTCCTGCTTGAAAAGAAGTATATCCCGATTTTACTTCTCCTAATGCTTTTGTTTCCACCCTTTCCACATACCCATCATTACTTACTGCTGCCATCTCTATAAATGCAACTTTAGTCTCATCAGTTAAACCTTTAATTTCTTTAGGTGGGTTGATTGTGATATGTTTGGCAAATTTTATTACTGGATAATTGGATTCAATAAAGAATTTATGCTTAACACTTGTACTAATCCGCTTATCAAAATCAATCTTTTCAAAATCAATACAATCCGTTAATTGAACTAAGGAAAGGTGTTCATTAAGTGTTGTATCAATAGTGAATTTTTCGTCTATAAAATTTTTCTGAATATAGGTATTCACTTTTTGAGGATGGAGTAAATTAGTCTGGTCAAACATCAATGTATCCCCTGTAAAATCAATTCCTTTATAGCCTCTACGATTACTAAATTTATATCCCAAAAATTTTTGCTGCTCCTTAGTCGTTCTTCCTGTTTTGACAATTAACGTTTTCTGAGGTATCGCTTTTTGCTGTGGATAAACTACTTTTAATGGTCTACCATCCTCTGCTTGTTCATTATACCAAGCAAAATGTTCAGGCTCTTCCTTTATACGATGAGTTAATAGGAAAAAGAAAAACTTCTCTTTTTCCAGTTCTAGTACCCAGTCAAAAAATAGTATATGGAGTTTTGCAATTTGCTCATCTTGATTTAAATTTTTAAAACTCTTTTTCTTTTTTAGCTGCTTAATTTCCGTCAGATTATTAAACCAAGTTTTGTAAGTCTTGTAAAACTCAGTCTCTTGGAAAGTGTCATTTGGTTTTCGGGCAAGGAAAGTAGTATAATCTTTTATATCCAATTCCAAATGAGCAATATAATTTTCAAAAAGTTCTTTTGAGTTTATAAAGTCTCCTTCCCGTTCTTTATTTTCTAAAATAAGGTCTTCGGCAATATATTGGCAATTCGTCACAAAATCTTCACTCCTCTTTTTGAGGAAAAGTGTTACTGTATTGGTACTAGTTGCCCCAAAGGTATTCCCTCCAAACTCTACAATAGCTTTTATTTCAAAGTGTTTCAATATAATTTCCCTTGCTTTGGTATAAGCTCCTGTATTGCTCAAAATAGAACTTGGCAAAACAATACCTGCCATTCCCCCTACACGAAGTAACTGCTTCATTCGCTCAATAAAAAATACTTCAATATCATCAGAGTCTGGTGTAACATAGTTCCACATTTCAAAATCATGTGGATGAACCTTTAGATGTTTTTTAAAATCTTTAATGGTATAAGGAGGATTGGCAATTAGGACATCAAAAGTACCATCACCACTTTTATTTTTGGGAGCCAATCTACAAGGATGCTTTTCCAAACCATCTCCAAAAATAATATTTGCATCTCCATCCCCATGCATAAAACAAGCTACTTGACTAGTTCTCGCCAGACGATAATCTTTTTCAATACCAAAGATATAATCATTTGCCCATCGCATACTTTTCTTATAATTATCCAATTCGTTTAAGGCAAAGTCTATTTGATCCAAATCGGGTAAGTTTTTTATATCTGTTTCAGAGATCTCCTTAATCAAATTAGCAATCGCTTCTATAGCTTCTGTAAGAAAGTGTCCACTACCACAAGCAAAATCAATCACTTTAGGTAGAAATAGTCTTTCTCCTTGTTTTAACTTTTCTTGTACTATAGATTGGAGCGGAATAGATACAATAATAAATCTTGCAATAGGCGTAGGGGTAAAAAACTGCCCTTCTGATTGTTTATATCCACTCTCAAGCATCAACTCAAAAAAATCTCCTAAAAACTGTGCTTTTTGATCGTATTTAAAACGATAAGGTTGAAATAATCTAACCACCTCTTCTAGTACCTTAGCATTTTCTTCAAACAGTTTTTTATTATATACCTCCTTAAAGGCAAACTCATTATTCTGATAAAATTTAAGTTCTTTATAAATACGATAAAGGGTTTCTTTAGCAGTTTGTCTAGGAAAATGAGCGATTTGTGCTTCAATATCTTCCAATTTATAGTCGATCACTTCTTCATCCAAATAATCACGCATTGCTTTTGAATAAAGCGATTGCAAACGCTCTAAAAGCGTCTCTGGATCATCAATCCCTTCTTTTATTTGAAAATCAGTAATTGCATCTTCTCGCTTATTTTCATCTACAATTTTGGCTAGTATCAATGAAATGATTCTATTGAATGCATTAGAGCGGTCAGAAATATTGTTATGTCTGAGTATTTCTTCAAACTGATTAAAAACCTTTCCTTTATCCTCTTTACCGAAATCTTTTAAATCTGCTATTTTAAGTGGGATATATCCTGGATTATATGGCTCAATTTCAGGTTCAAAAAGTCCTGTGTTTAAGAAAGTCTGCTTGCCTTTAGTTTTGTGTTTCCATACTTCAAGCATTTCCTTAATGGTTTTTGCTTGTTGGTAAGTTATTAGCTTTTCTGTTTCTTGTTGCTTTATCTTTTCATCCCTAGTATCTTCCACTTTTATAAGTGCATTCGTCTTTTCAATTTTGTTGTTTTGCTCCCTTGATGTATAAAGGCAAAGATAACGTGTATTTTTATCTTGTTGATAATATGAAAAAAGTTGTCCCCCATTAGCTTTCATATGCTCTAACTCCTTTTCATACTCCTTGCCCCAAGTCTTACATTCAATAATAATCAATGTTTTTCCATTTTTGCCTCTAACTGTAATATCCGCTTTACCACTCTTAGTCGTTCTGCCAAGCTTCCACCTTTTTTCTAAAGTAAGATCAGTAGGTTTATAGCCTTTTTCCAAAAGTCGATCTACACATTCCAATACAACAATATTTTCAGAGCTTTCTAAATGCGAAGTTGTTGCATCTCCTTTTTTAATTTCTGCTCCAAAGTCAATTCGTTTCTGCTCGAAATCAATTGACATTTGGTATTTGATTTTACTATATTCTTTGAAATAGACGTTACTATTGTTGGAATCTGCTATAAATCCAAATGCTGTAACTGTTTTAATGATTTCTTGCTCTGTCATTTGTTCACAATAATATTATGATTCTGTAGGTATGGAACAGTAAAAAAATAAATTGTATTTTGATTGACAAATTTACCTTATTTATGCCTGTCTTCTTATACTCAAATAGTTAGAATAAATCTAAACTGGATCAAATATAGAAATTATTTTTGGATTATCAATAAAGCAAATGAAAAATGAAATTATTTTTGGATTGTTACTTAGTAGCTGGCTGATTGGCTTTTTGGGCTAATAGGAAGGTGAATGTTCGGGTTTCTAATGTATTGTTTATGGTGATGACCTCATATAATTTTTCTATTCCTCTAGCTTCCTTCGCTATGCTAGACATTAGCTCTAGTAGTTCGGCTTGGTAGGTGTTGGATTGTTTGTTGAGGGTGTTTAGTTTTTGTAGTGGATTCATTTGATCTTTTTAATTCAATGACATAAAGATCGGTTTAAGTAACGAAAAACCCAAAAACCCTCCAATCACTCCCATAAAAGAAGCTCCTGAAGGGTTCTGTCCTCAAATTATTTCAAAATCTTTATTGTACATCCACTCCAAAACTATCCTCTACACCGTCTTCTAAGATCGCATCTTGTGTTATATCCCCGTCGGATATGACATTCCCACTCACTCGCTTGACACTTCGGATCAAATCTAGTTTGAAGAAGTTGAGCAATTGATTGGGTTCTTCGGCGTAGATGGCGATGAGGTTGCCGACATTGCGGTAGGTGGCGATGCCTAGCTTTTCGGCAGCTTGTTTGAGACTTGTCGAGGCATCTCGAACGGCTTGTTCGCGTTTTTGTTGGTGGTCTCTTTTGGCTTTGAAAGTTTGGTAGAAGTTTGTTACCTCTTGACGAAGATCCGATAGGCTGGAATAATTGCTTAAAGATCTTATTAGGGTGCCTACTTCTACAATGCGTTCGTCTCGTCTTGTTCGCTGAAAAGGTGATCGTTTATTGGGTAAAAGGGAGGTGTATTCGGGAGAGGTGTCGTCAAATACGAGCTGAATCCGCATGTCCCAATTCTTAATCCACTTGCTTGATAATTCTTCTAGTAAATTATCGACTTCTAGCGTTTCTGCTTGCCAATATTGTTTGGCTAATTTCCAGTTTTTGTACTGGCTTAAATAAACTTCGTAAACCTCTTTGTAGTTGTCATAGATGTGTTCCAGCATAGGGTGACTGTCTTTTTTGTTTTCCAACTTAGACAAATGATCACTACCTAAAACATTCCAATCTTCATAACTTAGTTTCGCATTAATAAACGGATTATTGGAAAAACTCCAACGCTCATGTGTTCTCATATGAGTAATTTATTTAAATGAGGAAAATTACAGTAGCTAAATGGCATTGGATTAATCTTTTATCAACAAATGAAATGCCAAAACATAACTTTGGTCATATAATGTCGAGTCAATATATTTAAC
>JAHDFT010000355.1 GCA_020628015.1 Bacteroidota bacterium | reverse complement strand
TCGCATATAATCAAGAGAATCAGGTAAATCCTATAAATCAAGTTTAAAAAGAAGGGTGATATAACAAAATTTACTACTAATCATTCCTATTTTGTCGCTTTTTAACCTTGATTCTCTTGATTGACTTGATTCACTTGATTAGGATGGTCGCATATAATCAAGAGAATCAGGTAAATCCTATAAATCAAGTTTAAAAAGAAGGATGCCATAACAAATTTACTGCTAATCATTCCTATTTTGTTGTTTTTTAACCTTGCTTCCCTTGATTTCCCTAATACCCTTGCTTCCTAACTTGCCCTTAAATCCTCTTAATCCCACAATCCCATTAATCCCAGTCCAAGGAAGGGGAAATGGGCATCACACCGACTACCCAAATGAAGCATCCTTCAAACAATTTTCACGAAAATAGTACCACAAAGTCGGGAAACGTCCATGCAAAGTCGGGAAACGTCCATGCAGTTCGGAAAACGTCCATACAAAGTCGGGAAATGTCCATGCAGTTCGGAAAATGGCTATGCAAAGTCGGGAAATGCTCATGCAGTTCGGAAAAGGGTTGTGCAAAGTGTGAAAACGTCTGTGCAAAGTATGAAAACGTTCATGCAAAGTATGAAAACGTCTATGCAAATTGGAAATAGGTCTGTGCAATTTGGAAAAGCCTCCATGAAAACTAGAAACAGGTCTATGCAACTTGGAAAAGCCTCCATGCAAACTGGAAATAGGTCTGTGCAAATTGGAAAAGCCTCTGTGCAAAATCGGGAAGCCTTTCTGCAATATTTTTAAGAGCTTTTCCGAAAAAAATAAAGCCATTTCCACATCATAGCATAAAAACCCTTATTTTAGCAGACCTATGCAGATCAAAAAACAAGCTTTTCCTAATTTACAACAATATACCCCCAAACAACAAACACACCATGCTCCCCATCATCTACGAAAACAAAAACCTCATCGCCATCAACAAACCTCACGGTTTATTGGTACATCGGTCGAATATCGCCAAAGATGCGACGAGATTTGCCGTCCAAATACTGCGAGATCAGATCGGGCAGCAGGTCTATCCTGTACATCGTTTGGATCGGAAGACAGCGGGGGTATTATTGTTTGCTAAATCGAAGGCGGCAAATCGACAAATGCAGGGATTGTTTATGGAAAGGAAGGTCAAAAAGCAATATCAGGCGATTGTGCGAGGCTTCACCCCTCCACAAGGCGAAATCGACTATGCCCTCAAAGCCAGTCCAGAAGATACCGCCAAACCTGCTCAAAGTCAATTCACCACCCTCCAACACTTTGAAATCCCCATTTCATCAGGCAAACATCCCACCTCCCGTTATAGCCTCGTCCAAGTCCAACCCTTGACAGGACGTTTTCACCAAATCCGCAAGCACTTCGCCCACATTTTCCATCCCATTATTGGGGATCGACCACATGGCTGTAATAAACAAAATCGCTTCTGGAAAAACCATTTCCAAATGATAACCATGCTTTTACATGCCGAATCTCTTGCCTTTACTTGGATTAATGAGGATGGAGGTGAGGAGGAGATTTATATTGAGGCGGAGGTGAATGGGGAGTTTAAAAGGGTATTGGGGATATTGGAGGAAGGACTTATAAACTAATTATAATCCTTTACTAATTATTTTTTGTTCTACTACAGAATCAATTGATATAATATTATGCAAATCATAAAAATAGCAACGATCTCTTGCTTAATACTCTATGGACTCACCTCCAATAACTTATCCATTGCCCAAACCAAAATCCAATCCGACACCATTCCACAAGGGATGATTTGGGTAGAAGGAGGGGAATTTATGATGGGCTGTAATGAAACACAAGATGAAGACTGTTTCGGTTTAGAAAAACCAGCCTATAAGGTAAAAGTGAATGGTTTTTATATGGACCAATATGAGGTGACAAATGAGGCATATTGTCTATTCCTCAATGAAAAAGGCAATCAGAAAGAGGGCGGCTATCTATGGCTCAATACACAAGGCGATTTTGTTGAAATCCAAAAGGTAGGGGATCGTTTTGAGGTGAAAACTGGCTTTGAACAACATCCTGTTGTTGGGGTGACTTGGTATGGCGCAAATGCCTATGCAAAATGGGCAGGAAAGCGTCTACCTACAGAGGCAGAATGGGAATATGCAGCTAGAGGAGGGAATAGGAGTAAAGGCTATAAATATGCAGGTAGTAATGATATAGTCGAGGTGGCTTGGTATGGAGCCAATAGCGATAGTAAACCTCATAAGGTAGGTAGCAGCGCAAAAGCAAATGAATTGGGCTTATACGATATGAGTGGCAATGTCTGGGAATGGTGCCAAGATCTTTTTAAAACGGATTATCATAGTGAGGAAGTGGAGCTAGATGAGCAAGGAATCGCCTCTTTCCGATCCATTCGGGGCGGCTCTTGGGGAGATTCCCCTATTCATTGCCGAGTGTCGAATCGTGGTGGTGAGGATGTAGGGATGGGGGCTTATGATTATGGGTTTAGGTGTGTGCGGTAGTCTCCCTAGTCGTTGCCACCCCACACATATAAAACCGTAGGGACAAGGCGCGCCTTGTCCTACCCTCCGAAACCAATAAATACCCTGCGTCCAAATAATACCCAACCCCCCCCAAAAAAAATCAACAAGCAAACCCACAAATCACCCCAGCTGCCACCGCCGCATTCAAAGACTCCGCCTGACCGAGACGGGGGATGGTGATGCGTTGGGTGATGTGATCGTGCAAATAGGGGCGAATGCCCTTCGATTCATTCCCAATAATCAACCAACCCTTGTTATTCCAGTCGATGGTTTTGATGGAATCCCCTTGAAGAAAGGCACCGTAGGCGGTTTGCTGGGGATATTGGGCTAGTATTTCTGTTAAATCTTCGTAGACAATCGGTAGATGGAATAGAGAACCCATTGCCGATTGTACCACCTTTGTATTATAGACATCGACACAATCCTTTGAGCAAACAATCGCTTCAATACCGAACCAGTCCGCAATTCTAATAATCGTGCCTAGATTACCAGGATCTTGTAAATGATCCAACATTAAACAATGTTGTCGAAAGGATAGGCGTTTAAGGGAGGGAGTAGGCATCTCTACTTCTGCAAATACCTTATTTGGTGTGTGTAAATTAGAAATTTGACGCAATTCTTTTTCACTAATCGCAATCATTCGCTCTGTTCTAGGCTTTAAAAGGCTTTCATGAGCCATTAACCAGTCCTCTACTGCCAAAATTTGTCGAATTGTCCAGTTGGATTGTAATAACTCTTGCACAATCTTTTCCCCTTCCACTACAAATGCACTATTTTTGTAACGGTATTTTTTTACCTTCAGGCTATTGAGGTGTTTTTGATTACTTTTGGAGAGCATTTAAATTGAATAATTTGAAATTACAAAAGGCAAATGGGGAATCGCAAATTAAAGCGCAAGCACAGCTTAATGGGGGAAATATAGGTATGTGCCTATGTTTGCTCTATTGCCTGTGCATCCTATCGGCTTGTAGCAATACTCGCTATCTGCCTGATGGGAAGTCTTTGTATGTCGATTCCGATGTGGAGATCAAAAGTAAGCACAAGGTAAAAAACAAAAGTACATTAACCGCAGAACTGAACAGTTTTTCTAGTATTCGCCCCAATAAAAGAATGCTGGGCTTGGTGCGTACTCGACTCTCTATTTTTAATCGTTACCAAAATGATACGAGCGGAATAGGGGCTTGGTTATTCGAGAATTATGCGGAGGAGCCAGTCTATATGGATAGTACGCTGATAGGACGTTCTAGCGAGTCCATGAGTCGATTTTTGTTTGATCGAGGCTATTTTTATAATAAGGTGAGTTATACGAGTGAGACAAAGAAGCGCAAGACGAGTGTGGTCTATAAAGTGGAGTTGAATGAGCCTTATACGATTAGAAAGGTGATTTTTCCTGCGGATACAGCAGATGCGGTGACTCAATTGGTGCGGAAAAATAAGGAGGCAACGAAATTGAAGAGAGGGAATAATTTTTCAGAGCAGGTGCTACAGGAGGAAATGAACCGAATTGCTTATGATATAAGAAATCGGGGCTATTATGATTTTGCTGGGCGATCTTTTATTCATTTTAATGTGGATTCTACAGCTAAAGATCGACAATTGGATGTTTATGTGGAGCTAAAACAACCCAAGGATACCATTCACCAAAAATACCGCATCGACACCATACGCATGTATCCAGAGTATTTTGATCGAAAGGAAAAAGCCTATTTTGCAGATACAACCATAGTAGAAGGAGTAGAATATATTTCGTCTGGTAGCAATCGTTTTAAACCAGAGGTGTTGATTGAAACCATTCTAATTCGTAGAGGCTGGACTTATTCCCAAAAGAATTATGAATTGGCGATTAATCATTTACTAGAGCTAGGGGTGTTTAAATATGTCAATATTCGCTTTGAGAAAATTCCTAATACACAGTTGTTGAATTGTTATATTTATTTGACCCCAAATAAGGTCATGAGTGCGGCTGCTGAATTTGAGATCAATAACCGTTCAGGAAGTGCTTTAGCGAGTTCTTTGCTGGGTACGGCTGTTACTTTATCCTTCCAAAATCGGAATAGTTTTAGAGGTGCCGAATCCTTTAATTTTAATATTTATAGTGGGGTAGAGTGGGGGAATAATATCAACCAAAGTAGGCGTAATCTTAGTGTAATCGACATTAGTGGAGAGTTTAACCTCAAAATTCCTCGTTTTGTCTCGCCTATTCAACTCAATAATATTTCCAGATATTACCTCCCTATAACTAATATTAGCTTAGGTTTGGGCTATATACAGGGTTTTGAATCCTATCGTTTGAATACTTATAATTTCGCTTTTGGTTATGATTGGCGAGAATCGAAGGAGCAAAGACATATTTACAATCCTTTTGTCATTAGTTTTATTGATTTTCAAGAGGTTTTAAATCCAGATTTGGAACAATCTCTAGCACAAAATGCCTTTCTGCGGAAGAGTTTTGAAAATAGATTCATTATAGGGTCAAATTATGCCTTTATTTATACCAATCAAACAGTCGATAAATTTAGGAATTTTACCTTCTTTAAGGGAAATATAGATTTATCAGGAAATGTATTTTATGCGGTGAAAAGCTTGGTAAAGCCTTTATTTCCCAATAGTAATACAACTGATTTTCTACGCTGGCCTTATTCTCGTTATGTGCGACTGGATGCGGATTGGCGGTATTATTATTATTTTCCGAATACAAATGTCCTAGTGTCTCGAATGTATTTTGGTATAGGGATTCCTTATGGAGAAACGGAAAATGTATTGCCTTTTGTCAAGCAGTTTTATATTGGTGGACCAAATAGTTTGCGGGCTTTTCCATTGCGTTCTATTGGCCCAGGAGATTTGCCTAGTGGAGTTTGGATTGATGGGGAGAGTCCGAATTATTATAAGTTTGATGCCTTTGACCGTACTGGGGAGTTCAAGTTAGAAGCAAATTTGGAATATCGTTTTAATATGGGCGGTTATTTTAAAGGTGCTTTCTTTGGAGATATGGGAAATATCTGGTTGATTCGACAAGGAGAAGATCAAATTGGTACTTTTAAAGTCAAAAATTTTATCAATGACCTAGCAATAGGCGTAGGTTATGGACTTCGGCTTGATTTTAGTTATTTTATTCTACGGGTTGATTTGGCAACGCCTGTGCGTGATCCTCGTCGCCCTGCTGGTCAAAGATGGATTTTTGACCCACATCCAGCTTCCGCTCCTTGGTGGCAGCCCAATTACTTAAACTTGAATCTTGCGGTAGGGTATCCTTTTTGATCTCTGCTAGTTTGTTAGTGTTTGGTGGATTAACTCAATATCATTAAAGATTGCTGTTTTTCAAGCTATTTGAAAATTACTAGTTCTAAGGTAATTGGGGGTATATCTTCTTTCGCCCTGAAAGGGCATAAGCATTAGCATAGGGC
>JAHDFT010000354.1 GCA_020628015.1 Bacteroidota bacterium | reverse complement strand
ACTCGATCACAAGGATCATCCGTACCTACAACAATGTAACCATTAGACCCTAAAAATATACTTGCTGCATTAGGATCATTTATTGCTCTTAAAGATAAATAATTATTCGCATTATTTGTATCAATAATATTTTCAATACAAGCCATTTGATTCGGCAAACCAAGTAATAACTTTACATCATCTCCACTATGCTCTACCCTAAACTCTTCTATTTGGGCAATTAGTGATGGAGTGATTAATAATAGTAAAAGTGAATTTATAAAAATGATTTGTAAGACTTTCATAATAGTTCTAATAAATTGATTAATAAAATTATATAGTAATAACTATACGTTTTGTTTCTCCCTAAGTACACTACAATATTAACTTCTATATTAAGTAATAACAAGGATATAGCTTGACTATTTTCAAGAAGTCAATACAAGAAAACACAACAAGCAAGTAAAACCCATCAAATAAAAAATACTGATTATCAAAACATTACACCCACATACATTTAAATCAAACTTTAGTAATTATACTAAACTCAAAACTTTAAAATTTTATTAAATTTTTTATTTTTATAGAAAAACCTAAATAATCCTATGTCCCACAATAACCTCTTCCAACTTGTTCATTCCCTTTCTAAAGCAGAAAAAAAACATTTTAAACTATCTATTCCTTTTAAAAAACAGAAGGACTTACCTAAATATGTTCGTTTGTTTACCCTCCTAGAAAAACAAAAGGTCTATGATGAAGCTGCTTTAAAACGCCATAAATTCAATGCAATGGATCGGCAATATTTAATGGATAAATTACTGGAGAGTTTGGTGGCTTTTAATAAACAAAAATCCATTGAGGCACAATTGTATCAGTTATTGGCGCAATTGCCTATTCTCTATCAAAAACAATTGTGGGCTTTATTAAAAAAGCAGCTTCAACAAGGAAAAAAGCTGGCTTTGACTTATGAATTGCATTGGTTTTATACCAAATTATTGGAATGGGAATTATTAATCCATATGCATGATCAAAGGAAAATGGAGCAGCTCGATTTATTAAGTGAGCAGCAATTGTCTTATGTGCAGGATTTGAGCAAAACTTATGCTTATATCTATTTAAAGCGGCAAATTGCTTTACTACAAAATCAAAATCTGCAAGGAGTAGCACAACAATCAAAGGTAAAGTCTTTACTTGCTGCATCGGATTTATTGAATAATGAAAGTTCCTTAAACTCCTTGACTCACCAAATCCATTTTCACCAACTCAAAAGTCGGCAGGCGATACTAGAAAAACAGCCTTTAGTGGCTTATGAACACATTCAACAATGTAAGGTTTTATTTGAGGAAAATACAGACATTCAATCTATCCATGAGACATGGTATCAAGGGGTTTTGTGTATGCACTTGGAAGTACAATTAAAAGCGGAGCAATTGGACTTATTTCCAGTAGTTTTGCAACAACTTCAATGTTGCTCTAATCATTCTAGGGTAACGAGTGATTTGATGTGTAATAAAATTAATTTCAAGGGTTTACTTTATTTTTTGCGAGTGGGCGATTTTGATAATTGTTTTTTATTGATTGAGGATTTAGAGGAAAACTGGTCTACTTACGACCCTTTATTAAAACCTAGTCGGAAGGTGAGTTATTATTATAATATTGCCCTTGTCTATCTTTTTAATGAGTCTTGGCAAACTGCCTATGAATGGCTAGATAAAATTATTGCCCTCAGATTACCTACTATTCGAGAGGATGTACAACATGGTATTCGTATTTTGTTTTTATTGCTGACTTATGAGCTAGATCAATCTGAATTGGATAAAGCTTTTGATAATGCGTATAGGTATTTTAAGCGACATAAGAGATATGGAGCATTTGAAAGGGAGGTAATTGGGTATTTTAAGCAGTTGTATAAGGTATTTGATCGTAGGGAGGAAAAGGCTGTTTTTGTTACTTTTTTGGCGATGCTCCAAAGTCTTGAAATGAAAATCCTTAGTAGTACTGAATTATTATTGTGGTGTCAGAGTAAGGTAGAGGATCGGAGTTTGCTTGAGGTGTATTTGGATGCAGTTGGGGAGAAGGAGTAGTGAGAGGAGGTAAAAAGGGGACTAAAACAATTCTTTCAGCAAAAAGAGTATTTAGCTTTTGTCTATCTTTCTTAATCCAGCGCATAACATTCTTTTTTAGAAAACCACATAACAAATATTGTATTTTTAATTTGTTTGATTTATTTTTGCATAAATCCTTATTTATATAGTTTTTCACTTTCATAAAATTTAAAACTTCATGAAACCTGAACTCAATCATCAACCCAAACAGCAAAATAATAAGGTAAATCAACCTTTTATCCAAGCTAAAAATACAGGTGCTTTTTTTGGAGCAACTGCAAAACCAATACAGAAAAAAGAAGATAAAAACTCTGAAATCAATTCTGAAAATAAACTTTCAGAAAATAATATTCAATTAAAATCAAGTGGAGGAGATGGTGTTGAGGATAATAATCCTTATAATAGTAGTGCGCCTCTTGTAGGATTAAATCAAGCACCTATACAAGGCTTTGGACTCTCCAATTTATTTGGCAAAGGCAAGAATGGGGTGCAAGATGCACTTAATATGCGTGATAATGAAAAAGAATTAGATTTACAAGAAGATATTAAGAATTTTAAATCTCAAAAATATGGTCCAATAACTTATACTAGAGATGGTATATCTGGATCAGGGTTTGAGACTTATTATGTTCCTAATAAAGACCTTTTGAATGTTGAAGTTAGAAGTAAGGTTAGATTTGCAGATGGTCTAGTGAATGAGGGAGGCACAATAAGTTCTCCTAATTATTTTATGAATCAAGGTAGATTGCTTACCACATTAAATGCTTATCCAGACTTAGCAAATCAGGTGTTGCCTTATTTTCAATGGAATAGTGATGAAAAACAAATTCATTTAATCCGTTTTAAAGATAATATTCAAGCAAGTGCCTCTGTTTGGCAAGATACTGGTATGTCTTTCCAAGTCAATGAAATTGGCTGGGAAAATGTAAAAGCTAAACCTCGTATTGACCTAAAAATAGCAGAAGGCGAAGCTATTAATGCTAAAAAGAATTATGGACCTTTTGGTATTTTAACTAAACCTGATAAAGAAGGAAGTGATCACCTTCAAATTGAAGTTGTAAAGAAAATATCACATGCTGATGCTCGTACTGTAAATACCTTAATTCAAAACTACCTTAATGCGGCCATACCAGGTACAGATCCAATATCTAATGTTAAAAGACACCACCTAACCCCTAATTATTCCTCTCTAAGAGGTGTTCGTTCTTATTTGGGCAATAATCCTGATAAAAAAAATCGTTCCAAATCTGAAGGACATAACAATTTTATGTCATTAGAAAGTGATAGAAGCGATAATCCTGTTACTCAGACTTTCAATCATAAAGTTCTTTTTGAAAATGGGGCATCAACAATTAGTTCTAGTGCCCAAACAGATTTGGATAATTTCTTTAGTAATCCTTCTATCTTACTTAAAAATCCAAATGGTACAGTTAAGGTTGCGCTTCATGGATATGCTTCTGCTCCAGGGAGTACCGCTTCTAATACGCAAATCGTGCAACAACGTTTAACGGCTGTTGCTGATGCTATTAACCAAAAAATGGATGGCTCTAGTCTGAATATTAAGCAGTATGTGAATCCAAGTACACAAACCAATAACTCCGATTCAGCTGCGGAGGCTGATTTAGCTAGTAATCCAGCACATAATCCTGCCGATTTTAGAAGAGTAGATATTAAAATTGAACAATCGGGAAGAGGTGGACAAAATGTTTTAGCCCATGAATTTGGTCATGTTTTTGGGCTTGGAGATGAATATGCAGAAGTAGGTAGTGGCTATAATAGACCTGCAGGATCAGCAGCACATCACGATCAATTGGCAAAAGATGCTGGTATACCAGGTGGTGCAGTTGTTCGTAATGACTCAAGAATGATGTCTACTGGTAATGATGTAAAACCTGCTCATTATTCAACATTCGCAGAGACACTTAAACAGTTAACCAGTAAAAAATGGAAAATAGTACCATGAGTCACGCTATAATGATCTTTTTTTGTTTACTAGTATTTAATTTTTCTAATTGCCAAACCAATATTAATTCCATGACGATTCAATTTATTGAAACAACTGAAGGACTTAAAGCAGAACACAAAAATATAAGTCCATTGCTAGAAAAGGTGTTCTGCCCTCCTCAATCTATTACTTGTGAAACTTCAAGAGTGTATCCAGATGGAAGTCTCTACTTTTTGATGGAAGATGAGGCAGGTAAACAAATGTGGGGTTTACTTACTACAGTAAAACCAGCAGGGTTGAAGCAACTAGAAGACCTATTTGATGCATGTTGTGCTATTAAAACTCCTCCTGATGCTAATCAAAATGATTTGGGATCTACAATTTATCGTTTTAATAGTTCAAAATGCCAAAAAGAAGTGCTTATTAGAGGTATTTCTTATGGTAAATATGAAGAGTTAATGGAGGTGACAAATATTATTAATGGGAATTTAATGCCTATTAAATAAGTCTATTACTGAGGACTTATCTAGATTATTTATAAAAATACAGGAAAACGCTGTAATGATCTTTCAAGGAAAAGAAGGATTATTGCAGCGTTTTTTATAAGATATTCGGTGTGTTTAGTAACAGCTAAAAAATAACTCCTGCATCTTGTTGTTTAACTTGCCACTATACTTCGTTAAAAAGCCTCACCTATGCTCGCATCGCCTACGTTTTTTGCCTCGTCTAGCTACAAATTAACCGAACAAACATGCCGAATTTATTTTTTGCTTGTTACTTAGACAAATTATAAACTTTATTCTTGAATGACCTTAATCTCCCCCCAATCGCTCCAACTGATACAATAACCACCTCCGTCCAAATAAAAGCTCCATTTCACCTATTTCTTTGGTAATGTCTGCTGTGCTGCGCTTATAATTAGGGTTTTCCATTTTATGGATTAACCTTTTTAGAATCATAATAAAATTGCGGAAACCGATTAAAGTGGCTGGCGGAACATCTTTGCGTTTTCGGCTTAGATAGGATTCTATGACATGGATTTTGGCATGGAGTGCTTCCATGTATTTCAATTCAAAAAAGGTGATGGCGAGAAGGCGCTCGATTTTGATGTGTTGGATATTGGTTAAGCCTTTCTGAATCATGGAAAGGTGTTCTAGGGTTTGCTCATATTGGTGTTGACAAAAACAAATCTCTGCTAGGGAATAATTCACCATATATTCCTTATAAACTGGCTTTAGGTCATCCTTATATTGCTTCACAAAATTGGCTGCCCAATCAAATCGACGTAAGAGCAAAGCCATATTGACGATATTCCCGAAATATTCTGCCAAAATATACTCCTTATCCCATAATAGCCTTATATCTAGTGCAAATACATACCAGTCGAAAATTTCTAGTAGGTATCGTTGTTCTCCTTTATTGGATTGTCGAATGCAATAGGTTAATACACCTTTAAAAATAGGTCTTAAGGTCTTGTGGTCAATTTCTTTTTCGATGGCCAAAAGTAGGTTTTTGACGATGGTATATTGTTCTTCTGCTTCTTCGGCCAATAATAGATAAAGTTGATGGTAAATTTTGATGATCGGAATTTCCTCCAAATAATCATTAGGCATATAAGCCAATAAATTTTTGATTAATGTCTTTTCTTTGTCTACATTGGCTTCTTTCATCAATAAATCACAGGTGCAATACAACTTTTCTAATAGATAATATTGATCCAAATTCGTTGTTATATTCCGTAATTGCTGGATTTGTTGTTGCTGCTTGAAATCATCTTCTACTAATAGGCTAAAGGTGGTCAGTTGGTAAAATTCTTGGAAATCTTGAATGTTTTTTCTAGGCACTTTATCATTAATAGATAGACTTTCTTGTACTTCTCGCTTAAATAAATCTTCTAAG
>JAHDFT010000353.1 GCA_020628015.1 Bacteroidota bacterium | reverse complement strand
CAGAGGGACATACTTTATATATTGAAGAACCAGAAGCTCATTTATTTCCAACAGCACAAAAAAAAGTCTTTGAATTAATGGCTATTTTGTTTGGGTATACAGGAAAAAGGGTGCAGTTTTTTATTACCACACATAGTCCCTATAGTCTTGCTGTATTGAATAATCTAATGGAAGCAGGACTAATTCAATCAAATGTAAAAGACGAAGAAACTTTAAATGCTTTAAATACTATTATTCCTCAATCTAGGCATATTCACCCAGATTTTGTTGCAGCCTATGCCTTAGAAAATGGAAAAGCTATTGATTTAATAGATCAGGAATCTAACTTAATTCTTGCAGATTTATTAGATGCGGTAAGTGAAGATATAGCCATTGAATTTGGAAATTTATTAGATTTAGAAGTATGAGATTTAAAAAAGAGTGCCACGAAATAAGAAAGGATAAACGTATTGTTTTGCAGGAGAATAAAATGCAATTCATTATAGATAATTCTCAGAGAAAAGCAGTTGAAATAATAGAAGTAGATCACTGTCAAATAAAAGGGCATCAAATTCGATGTGATTATATGGCAATTATTAATGAAATAGAATATTATATTGAATTAAAAGGACAAGACATTAAACATGCCATAGAACAAATAGAAGCCACCATCAAAATCTTAAGCCTCAATAGCAAGAAATTAAATAAAAAGTCCTATATTATAAGTGCAAGATGTCCTTTGACTTCTACTAGAATTCAAAAGCTGAAGAAGGATTTTAAGCGGAAGTATAATAGTCATTTGCACATCAAAAACCGAAAACATATCGAAACCATTTAGTGACAGCACCAACCCATGAAACAAGTCCAGAAAATCAACTACACAAGTCTACCTTTACTATTAGCTTTATTGGTACTTCCCTTTGTGCATTTCAATAGTTTACTAGACATTGCATTGGTATCTAAATTCCTTTGCTTGAGCTTCCTATTATTACCTTTTCCCATTTTCTTATGGGTCAATAAAGATCAGTCAAAAACAACTAGCTTGCCTTTTTTTCATCTTCTTGCCTTTGCCTATTATATTTGGCAAATACTATCTATTAGTTGGGCGTTTAATCCAGTTGAAGCCATTTTTGGAGTACAAAAAACAGGGCTTTGGTTAATCACCTTTTGGTATGCCTGGTGGCTTCTAGATCAAAAAAAGCTACAAGCAAAGCATTTGTTCTTGGTCGTTAGTATAGGAGCTTTATTGTATAGCTTAGTTGGCTGGTATCAAGTTACCCAAGTAGAGAATATGTCCTTTATGTCGGATGTCAATAAGATTGTGGGTTTTTCTGGTAATAAAAACTTATTTGCCATCCTGCTTTTCCTTCAATTGCCGTTCATTTTGTTAGCCATTAAAGAGCATGCAGGTAAATGGCGATGGCTTTCTTTAATCAGTTTAGCTTCAAGCCTAATATTGATGCTAACTTTGCTTGGTCGAGCTACTTTACTAGGTTTATTTACTAGTGCTTTATGCAGTCTATTACTGTATTTCATATTTGCCCAACAACGACAATTACCTTGGAAAAAAATAGCGATTGGAAGCCTAATCCTTATAGGTGGTTTATTTAGTGTTTTTGCTATAAAAGGAGATGTGAATATATTGAAACGCTACAATATTGCGAATTTTAAAGGTTCTCAAAGTGCTCAGGAGCGTTTGGTGATGTGGGAAAATACTTTGGAAATGATTGGGGAACAACCTGTTTTGGGTTATGGAGTAGGAAACTGGGCATTATTTTTCCCATCCAAAGGCATCGACCGTATCCCTAGAATGGCTGAATATCGCAAACCAGCCGCCCGTCCACACAATGATTTTTTATGGATTGCTGCGGAATTAGGACTTATAGGACTTTTGATACATTTAAGCCTATTTTTGAGCCTATTTGTCTTAACTTGGATAGCTATCAAGCATTGGCAAAAACAAAAGGAGGTGTCTAGTAGTGATTTTTACGGATTATTAATATGTAGTAGTATTTTACTAGGTTATTTGGTCATTTCCTTTTTCGATTTTCCTAGAGAACGAGTAGAGTTACAGGCTTATTTGGCGGTGATTATGGCTTATTTGTTAGTACTTTGCAGTCGATATAAATCCATTCCTAAAGTAGTATTACCCAATATCGCTAATAAATTAATAGCCTTGATTTTCTTTATTAGTCTGGTATCGAATTTGGTGATGGGGTATTATAGATGGGATGGAGAACACAAGAGTATTGCTATTCAAAAGGCAATGAGTCAACAAGATCCTAAAGCCCTTGAAAAAGCCAGTAAACAGGTTAAAAATCCTTTTTACCAAATTGATCCTTTACTCAATCCAGTTGATTATTATCACGGTTTTGCCTTATTGGTACAAGATAAGCCACGAAAGGCTATTCCTTATTTTCAAAAATCACTAGATATTTTTCCCTATCATTTCAATTCATTGTATTATGCTGGCAGAGCCAATCAGCAATTGAATCTACCCGAAGTGACAACTAAATATTATGAAAGACTCTTAGAGATCAATCCCAAATTTATAGAAGCTAGAGAAATAGTAGGTGTACATTATTTTAATCAGGGAGATCATGCTAAAGCACAAGAATTATTAGAGGGTTTAGATAGTAATAAGGCAGCAGTACAGTCTGTACAAAGACATTTGAAAGGGCTTTAATCCATCATTTCCTATTAGGAACGAGTGAAGTTCTAATAAATATTATCAAATAATATTTAATGGGGCGTAGTATTGCCAATATTACAATTAATTTTTATAAAAATATTAAACATTAACCATTAATTTATTTAAAATTGTTTTTTAGAGTTAATATTTTATTATTTTTATAATGCTTAGTTGTATTCATTTTACATTTCATACCAATTGATTATTGTTTGCCTATTTCTTTATAACAAAACTTTACCTGCCTTAATAGTCAAGATTAATTACAATGTTGCAAAATAAAGATTGGCTTGTTTGATTTGAACAGGGTAGCCTTGCTATGCCTTCATGGTAAAATACCATCATGAATTACGGAAGTTGTTTGTTTTATGGCTACCCTTAGTTAATGTAATAACAATATTATTTGTCTTTCATAAAACAGAAATATCATGAGAAAAAACAAACCAATCCTTTTTTTACTACTATTTATTATCAGTAGTCTGATTTTTTCAAAAAATCTACAAGCACAACCCAATTTTATCAATAAGATTCCAATTCCGCCTATAGTCGAAGCAGGAGGCGAAGAAGATACTATTCATTTAATAATGGAAGTTGTGAGGCATCAATTTAATCCTGCTGACCCTACAACAGATACTTTGAATGGTACGGCTAATCAGAATGGGATAGAGACTTGGTGTTATAATGTAAAAGGGGATCAGACAATGACCGTCTTAGGGCCTACATTAAAATGGTATACTGGCCGACGAACCAATATTACCGTCACCAATAAACTCCCCCAACACACCACAACTCATTGGCATGGAGGGGAAGTCCCTGCAAAATACGATGGTGGGCCACATCAACCCATCAAACCAGATTCTACCTGGCCTGTCAATTTTGACAATCTCGACCCTACCTGTACCATGTGGTATCATCCACACATTCACGACCATACCTATCCACAAGTACAGCTCGGTTTATCTGGAATGATTATATCCGAAGATGAGAACGATGATATTCGCCTGACCTTACCAAGAACTTATGGCGTAGATGATATTCCCGTAATTATTTCAGATCAAGGATTTAAGGCGGTAAAGGATGAGATGAACAATACCATTTTTGCTATAGATACGAATAAAGCCAAACGACCTTATAATATGGTCAATGGAGTAACAAATCCTTATTTAGAAGTACCTGCTCATTTGGTGCGTTTGCGGATTTTGAATGGTTCTACTAGGAAAGGAATGGTCTTTGGTATTTCTAGTTCCTATGATTCTAGTGATAGTGCAGATTGGGATGATTTTACCCTTATTGCGGTAGATGGTGGCTATGTCAAAACACCCAATACTAGAAAACATCTTTTGACTGGACCTGGTGCAAGAGCAGAAATTCTAGTTGATTTAAGGGGAAAACAAGTAGGGGATAAGGTGTATCTAAGAAATTTTAAGGAAATGATGCCAGGATATATTGTAGGCAGCAATTTTAAACCATCTGGAAGTGCTGGTGGTGATGGTACTAGAGGAAATGCTTTTTTGGAATTGAGAATAGTAGAAGATCCTAGTGGTTATGAACCAGTTGATACCTTCACCCCATTCCAACTAGAATGGGATGAAAGTGTGCGAGATACTACTAATATTGATCGAGTAAGAACGAAAGCATTTGTAGGTGCGCCAGGTAGTGGTTTTACAATTGATAGTACCACCTATAAACTAACAGTAATTAATGATACCGTTTGTATAGGCGCAAAGGAAATCTGGATTATAGATAATCAATCACCTGTAGCGCATCCTTTTCACATCCACAAATTATTTTTTCGCATTTTAGAGGTGGATTCTTTAGGACATAAATTAAATTTAGATTCTCTAGGATTTAATGGGCCTAAAGATGATGTTTTGATTAAGCCTAAGTGGAAATTAAAGTTTTTAGCTAAATTTGATGACTATCCTAATCCCATAGACTATAAATTATCTTATATGTATCACTGTCACATCTTACCACATGAGGACATGGAAGGCGGAGGCATGATGCATCAGTTTGTAGTGACTAATGAAGGTCCTTGTAAAACCAATTTAGGCAGTACATTTATTGAGGACAAGGAGGTAATCGGTAATTTACAAATATATCCGAATCCTACAGCTAATGAGGTTTTTATAAAAGGAAATACCACAAAGGAGAGTACGCTTCGGATTTATGACCTACAAGGTAAAATCCTCCAAGAAACCCATTTACCCGCCTTCAATGGACAAGCCAATATCCCACTTGGTCATTTACCCAAAGGAGTTTGTATTGTAGAATGGCGTTCTGCGGAGGGCTTGCAGACAGAGAAATTAGTGATTCACTAGATGTTTAGTGATGATGAGAGTAGAAATTTAGAAGGTATTGTCACCTTTGATAAAAATACCTTAATCATTATAGCAGATGAATATTCAGGAACACTTTTAGGCTTTGTTAAAGTAGATTAGTTGTTTTTTCACTAAGTAACAAGTGAAAAATTTATCAATCAAGAGGAGGAAAATATTTTGTAGGGTTACTAAACACATTTTTTAATAAGTAGTTGGTGATGGGTAACTATTATAAAGTTGCCCATCATTGTTCTATATATAATCAATGTTTTTTTTATTAAAATTTAGTAATATTTTTTGTTTTTTTAATGATTTTCATTTATATTGTTGAAATTTTAAGCTGAATTTAATGATTGTTATAGCTTAGTTGCCAAATTAAAAGACTATTTATTCTTCACTACTTACCAAATATTTTCAGACAATTTAATATAGGATCACCAAAAGATTTTCGAAGATCATTAACCTTAGTAACAGCTAAAAAATAAATTAGACAACAAAGATGTCCAATTTATTTTTTAGCTGTTACTAATAGCATATAGTCTACTTTGTTGATATAATTAGCTGTTTAATCAGTTAAATACCTATTTTATTAATGTACCCAAATAGGAGAAAACTATTAATACTACCACTAATATATTGTAGTAATGGGAATCCTATGTCTGGTTTTGACCAGTTTTTTTCGGTAAAATTGTCCTGATTTGAACTAAGGAATGAGTAAAAAATAAGTTTAGTGATGGATTAGAAATAAATTAGGCCGAAATATACTTTCAATTATTTGAGTGCATGACATATTGGGGGGAAGGTGCAATCCTTATTATGAGGGTCTTATACTTAGACTTGGGTATGTTAGCTATTTTTCTTAATGACCGCATAGCGGTCACAGTACGTTAGCCAATAAAAGTTCCCCTAATATCTCGACCCTAGCAGGGTAGGGTGTTCAAAATATCGAAAAGACTATGCGGCCGTTTTTGCTTTTTTATTTTTCTAATTTCAGTAAAATGGCTC